>JACDHN010000094.1 GCA_013821025.1 Acidimicrobiia bacterium
GCAACGAGAGCTGTGGCGGCCACTTCCGGACGGAGTACCAGACAGACGAAGGCGAAGCCTTGCGCGACGACGAACACTTCGCCCATGTGGCGGCGTGGAAGTGGACGGGCGATCCGGCTGCCGCCGAGCGGCGTCAGGAGGACCTCGAGTATGAAGAGGTGCAGTTCCAGACCCGGAGCTACAAGTGACCGATACCGCCCACGCGCTTACCAACCTGACGCTGAAGATCTGGCGCCAGGCAGGCCCCCACGATCCTGGCAACTTCGAGAGCTACCGCATCGAGGAGATCAGCGAGGAAGCGTCGTTTCTCGAGCTGCTCGACATCCTCAACGAGAAGCTGATCTCCGAGGGCCAGGATGCGATCGTGTTCGATCACGACTGCCGGGAAGGCATCTGCGGCACGTGCTCGCTGATGATCGACGGCCAGGCTCACGGGCCGCAGCTCGGCACGGCGACGTGCCAGCTGCACATGCGCAATTTCGCCAGCGGCGCCGAGATCGTGGTCGAGCCGTGGCGGGCGAGCGCGTTCCCGGTCATCAAGGATTTGATGACCGACCGCTCGACGCTCGACCGGATCGTCGAGCAGGGCGGGTTCATCACGGCCCCGACGGGCGGGGCGCCCGACGCCAACCTGATCCCTGTGCCCAAGCCGGTGGCCGACTCGGCGATGGACGCCGCCGCCTGCATCGGCTGCGGGGCGTGCGTGGCGGCCTGCCCCAACGGCGCCGCCAACCTGTTCACGGCCGCCAAGGTGGCGCACCTGAACCTGCTGCCGCAGGGCCAGGCCGAGCGCTACGAGCGTGTCGAGGGCATGGTCGAGACGATGGAGGACTACTTCGGCTCGTGCACCAACCACGGCGAGTGCGAGAAGGCCTGTCCGAAGGAGATCTCGATCGACTTCATCGCCCTGATGAACGCCGACTACCTCAAGGCCAAGTTCAAGAACCGCAAGTCCCTCAGCCGCTCGTGAGGCCCCGGCGGCCGATCGAGCCGACGGCGATCCCCGCCTGCTGACGGCGATCCTTACTTCACCTCGCCGTCACAGCGCCGTCACAGCGCGGTGGCGATGGTGATGGCGGTGGTGTAGGCGTTGGTGATCCCGAGCGGCGCCATCGCCAGCTCCAGCCGTAGAGCACCGAGCGTGGCCGGCACTGTGAACTCGATGGTGCCGACCTTGACGCACTCGTCGGCGCCGATGTCGCCCTCGAAACGCCACTCCTGCGTCCCGCCGGCCCACTCGAAGCTGGCATCTACGGCAGAGCCTGGGATGGCCTCGCGGGTGTCGTTGACGACGTGCAGGTCGACCGAGAGCTCGTCGCCGGCGTTGACGAACACCGCCAGCGGGTCGGCGACGACGATCACCTGCCGGCAGGCATCGCGGACCGCCTGCCATCCGAGTTTGGGTTCGCGGCGGTGGTCGAGCACGGACCATGAGATCGCCGGTTCGGGATCGGCGAGCGAGGAGAAGCAGAACCCACCGGTCGGCCGGTACTTCAACCGTCGGAGCGTCTCGATCTGCGTGCGCAGCACATGCGCCTGATACAGCTGCGTGGCGTCGCGCCATGCCTCGAACCGTTCGTACTCGGTGGGGGGTAGGCGTTCGTCGAACACCCATTTCTGCAGGCCGTGGTGCGCCGCCAGGTGCTCCCAATCGAGTTCGGGCCAGCGCTCGGGCTCGCAGAACTCGGCGTTGTTGGGCACGGCCTGGGCGCCGAACTCGCTGACGAATCGCACGAGGCGCGGAATCGTGCGGGCCAACCGGGCCAGCTGCTCCACATCGCCCGTGTACCAGCCGTAGTACAGGTGGCTGTCCGTGCCAGAGAGTGCCGGGAGGTGGGGGATCACTCCGCTGTGGGCGACGGTCGGACGAGACGGATCGGCTCGCTCGAAGGCCCGCTTCACCCAGCGGTCGAGCACCGTGCGGTTCCACGACGGAAGCTGTTGGCCAACGATCGCGGCGACGCGGCTCCGACCGCTGTCGCCGCCGATGCGCAGCGCCGACGCCGCCGGATCATTGTGCGCCGTCCACTGCACGATCGAGGGATGGTGCCCGAGCGAGTTGACCGCTTCGACCGCCTGCAGCACGGCCTGGCGGCGGACCGTGCGAGCCTGCTCCCATTGCAAGGGGAAGTCCTGCAGCAGCAGCAGACCGGCCTCATCGGCGGCGTTGTAGAGCGCCCGATCGGCGATGTGTCCGTGCACGCGCAGGGCGTCGAGCCCGGCGTCGAGCGCTGCGTCCACATCGGCCCGCACATCGTCGGCGGAGGCGTTGGCCAGCCCAGCTCGGGTCGGCAGCAGGTTGGCGCCCTTCAAGAACAGCCGCTCGCCGTTGATCGAGCAGACGAAGTCGTTCCACGCCACCTCACGGAACCCCGTGCGACGCTCGCGTTGGTCGCTGATGGCGCCGCCAACCAGCACCTCGATGCCGATCGTGGTGAGGTGCTGATCGCCGAGCGTGCGTGGCCACCACAGCGCCGGGCGGGGCACATCGAGATTCCATTCGATCTCATTGATCCCCTCTGCCAACTGGTGCTCCGACTCCTCGAGCGCCAGCCCGTCCGAGCGGGTGCGCAGCCGGATGCGCCGGGCGATGTCGGTGTCGAGCGCTGCGTAGAGCCGTAGGTGAGCCCTGGACTCGTCGGCGTCCCGGCAGGTCACGCGCAGGCGGTGGATCCGCACCGGACCGGTCTCGTGCACGATCACCCTGCGCCACAGGCCACCGGGGTTCCACGACCTGTCGAGGCTCTCGCCGAATTGGAAGATGCCGGTGATGTTGCGCCGGTTGCGGTGGCTGTGCTGGGGTGAGCACGTGACTTCGACGGCCAAGACATGCTCGTCGGAGAACCGGCTGAGGTCGGTGATGTCGAACGTGTGTGGAAAGAAGTAGCCCTCTGGATCGCCGAGGTAGGCGCCGTCGAGCCAGACGTCGGCTTGGTAGAAGATCCCGTCGAGCGTCACCCAGCGCCGGCGGCCTGATGCTGGCGCCTCCAGCGCGAAGCCGGTGCGGTACATCAGTGGTCCGTCGCCGTTGGCGAACGTCGGGTGATCCCGCCAGTGACCAGGTACGTCGATGTCGACCCAGTGAGAATCGTCGGCTTCGAGGCCGATGCCGCTCCTGCGGATCTCGTCGTCTGCGACCTGCGCCCGCCACGTGCCCGACAGATCCACGAGCGGTGAGCGTACACACGGGCTCCGCCCCCGTTGACCCCCGAAACGGGCGCATGGCCGCTTGGTACCTGGTCGCAGCGCTCGCCCCTCGGCGGTAGGTTCGGCTCATGCCCCTTCCATCCGAGCCGGCGGTCCAATTGGAGCGAGCGTCGACGCTGAGCGAGCTGCGTGCGTGCGGATGGACCTCGCAGCCGGTAAAGGATGAGATCCGGCGCAATGTCATCAACAGGATCGTCGCTGGAAAGCCTCTGGTCGAGGGCATCAGCGGGTACGACGACACCGTGATCCCACAGCTGGAGAACGCCCTCCTGGCGGGGCACGACGTCATCTTCCTCGGGGAGCGTGGGCAGGCGAAGTCGCGGATCATCCGCTCGTTGTCCACGCTGCTCGACGAGTGGATGCCGATCGTGGCCGGCAGCGAGATGAACGACGATCCGTACCATCCGGTGTCGCGCCACGCCCGTGATCTGGTGGCGGCACACGGTGACGGCACACCGATCGAGTGGGTACCGCGGGACCGCCGCTTCGCCGAGAAGTTGGCAACACCCGACACGTCGATCGCCGATCTGATCGGTGAGATCGATCCCATCAAGGTGGCCGAGGGTCGCTACCTGTCCGATGAACTGGCGCTGCACTACGGGCTCGTGCCGCGCACGAACCGCGGAATCTTTGCCATCAACGAGCTGCCCGACCTGCCAGAGCGCATCCAGGTCGGTTTGCTCAACGTGCTGGAGGAGCGCGATGTGCAGATCCGCAGCTCCATGGTGCGTCTCTCGCTCGACGTGCTGCTCGTGGCATCGGCCAATCCCGAGGATTACACGAACCGCGGACGGATCATCACACCGCTGAAGGACCGCTTCGGTAGCCAGATCCGCACGCACTACCCGCTCGACGTGACAAACGAGGTCGAGATCATCCTGGCCGAAGCCAAGGCGCTCGACATCGACGGCCGGAGCGTCGCCGTGCCCGATCACCTCGTCGACGTCATCGCCACGTTCAGCCATCTGGCCAGGGCCAGCAGCCATGTGAACCAACGCAGCGGCGTCAGCGTCCGCCTGTCGGTGAGCAACTACGAGGCGCTGGCCGCCAACGCCCTGCGGCGCGGCCTGCGCTCTGGCGAGGATGTGGTCGTGGCCCGGGTGGAGGATCTCGAGGCGTTGCCCGCCAGCACCAGCGGCAAGATCGAGATCGAGTCCCTCGAGGACGGGCGTGACGGTGCCATCGTCGAGAACCTGCTCGACGGCGCCGTGCTGACCGTGTTCCGTGAGCGGGTTGCTCCCGAGACGCTCGTGGCGATCACGGCCGCATTCGAAGAGGGGATCGTAGCCCACACGGGCCAGGACATCGCCTCACGGGAGCTGGCCGGCGTGGTGGACGAGATCGAGGCCCTGCGTGCCCCCGTAGCCGAGCTGACCGGCGGCGACGAATCCCCGGCCGCCATTGCCAGCGCTGTTGGCTTCGTGCTCGAAGGACTCCACCTGTCGAAACGGCTCAACAAGGACACGTCGGGGTCCCGCTCCACCTATCGCTCCCGCTGACTCTGGTCGCTGCCGGTGACTCTGGCGGCCTCCTAGACGAAGGGTTGGCGGGTCCACAGCTCGCCGGTGTCGTTCTGCGGCGCAGCCTCGGGGTTGCCGGTGAGCTCGACGATCTCGATGGGTCCTGGAAAGCCGCGCAGCTCGACGGGGCCGTGGGGTGTCGCCGTGACGCCGGCGGGAAGGCGCTCGAGGTGCATCGTCGGCATCAGCACCTCGTAGCCCTTGGCCGTGTCGCAGAGCCGGGCGGCCATGTTGACCGCCGAACCGATGTAGTCGTCGCCCTCGAACAGCAAGGCGTAGCCCGTGGCCAGGCCCGCCCGCAGCGTGAGCGGTGCGCACACTGCACTGGCGCGCACCTCGAGGTCGAGCGTGAACGCCACAGCGTCGGGCTGCTCGACGGCGACGACCATGCAGCCGTCGCCGAGCCACTTGGCGATCCGGACCCCGCGCTCGGACGCCACCTGCCGCACGATCGTACGGAAGGCTCCGAGCAGCCGTCCGGCGGCGTCGTCGCCGAAGGCGGCGGTGTAGTTCGTGAAGCCGGACAAGTCCACGAAGGCAAACGTGCGGGGGACACGCATACCTAGAGGCTAAGGCCCGAGCACCGCGTCGTCGGCTCTGTGTCACGACAAACGCCCGAAGCCGTCGTTCGCCGTGACACAGAAGCCCCGGGTACGGAACGTGACCCGCTGGCGCACCGCTTCGGCCCCCGGGATGTGAACGGCTTGGTGTCAGGCGACGAGGGAAGCGCCAGCGACGAGGAGCAACCGAGCGAGCGCAGCGAGTGAGGCCAGGTAGGCAAGCGCGGTACCGTGAGTGCGATGGTCGCGCGGTTCACGTATTCGCGGTGGGACGGGACACAGCGGGGGTTCGAGTTCGACGCCGACGCGCTGTTCGGTGAGCTCACCGACGAGCTGCTGTACCACGGTGACGTCAACGCCGCGCTGCGACGGATGATGCAACAGGGTTTCGAGCACCAGGGCGAACGCCTCGAAGGGTTGCGCCAGCTGCTCGAACGCCTCCGTGTGCAGCGCCAACAGAGGCTCGACCAGCACGACCTCGGTGGCGTCTACGACGAGATCGCCGACGAGTTGACCGACATCGTCGATGAGGAGCGTCACGCTGTCGACGCCGGCGAGCAGTCGGCTCGAAACAGCGGCGATGAGCGAAGGGCCGCCACGGCCCGGGCAGCGGCCGACGATCGCCGGCTGCGCCTCGATCTGCTGCCCGACGACCTGGCCGGCCGCATGCGCGAGCTCGACACGTACCCGTTCGAGTCGTCAGAAGCCGAACGCCGTTTCGAGGCCCTCAAGGAGCGTCTGCGCCAGCAGCTGTTGCAGCAGGTGACCGACCGGATGTCGTCGGCGATGCAGAACATGTCCGCAGCCGACCTCGCCAGGACGAAGGACATGCTGGGGGCGCTGAACGAGATGCTCGAGCGGCGTCAGCGTGGCGAGGACCCGCGCTTCGAAGCGTTCATGGCCGAGTTCGGCGACATGTTCGATGGCGACCCGCAGACGCTCGACGAGTTGCTGGAGAACCTTGCCGCCCGGATGGCGGCGATGCAGGCGATGCTGAACTCGATGACGCCGGAGCAACGGGCGCAGCTCGCCCAGTTGTCAGAACAGTTGCTGGAGGACATGGATCTCCAGTGGCAGCTCGACCAGCTGTCGTCCAACCTGGCCGCCGCCTTTCCCCAGATGGGCTGGGACGCGCAGTACGACTTCGGCGGTCAGGACCCACTCGGGATGGCGCAGGCGATGCAGGCCATCGGGGAGCTTGGCGAGCTCGACCAGCTTCAGCGGATGCTGCAGCAGGCGTCCAGCCCGGCGGCGCTGGCAGAGGTCGACATCGATCGCGTGCGCCACCTGCTCGGCGACGACGCCGCCCGTTCGCTCGAACGGCTGGCAGAGCTGACCGAGATGCTGCGTCAGGCTGGACTCATCGAGCAGCGAGAGGGGCGGCTGGAGCTGACACCCAGGGGCCTACGGGCGATCGGCCAGAACGCAGTCCGGGATCTGTTCCAGCACGTGGACCGCGACCTGCTGGGCCAGCACAGCCGCCGCCAGGCGGGGCTCGGCATGGAGCGCACCGACGAGTCCAAGCCGTACGAGTTCGGCGACCCGTTCCAGCTCGATCTGCACCGCACCGTGCGCAACGCCGTCGCCCGCCAGGGCCCCGGCGTGCCCGTCCGACTGTCACCCGACGACTTCGAGATCGAGCGCACCGAGCACCTCGCCAGGGCGGCTACGGTCGTGATGCTCGACCTTTCCCTGTCGATGCCGATGCGCGACAACTTCCTACCGGCGAAGAAGGTCGCCATGGCGTTGCACTCGCTGATCTCCACCCAGTTCCCCCGCGACTACCTGGGCATAGTCGGCTTCTCCGAGACGGCGCGGGTGCTCAGCGCCTCGCAGCTACCGGAGGTGTCGTGGGACTTCGTGTACGGCACGAACATGCAGCACGGTTTGGCGCTCGCCCGCCGGCTGCTCGATCGCCAGCACGGCACCAAGCAGATCCTGATGATCACGGATGGCGAACCGACGGCGCACATCTCGCCCGATGGAGACGTGATCTTCCACTACCCGCCCGTGCGAGAGACAGTCGAGGCAACGCTTCGCGAGGTCGTGCGGTGCACGAAGGCCGGCATCCGCGTCAACACGTTCATGCTCGACGCCACGAGTGCTCTCTCGTCGTTCATCGAACGCCTGACCGAGATCAACCGGGGCCGGGCGTTCTTCACCACGAACCACGACCTCGGTCGCTACGTCCTCGTCGACTTCCTCGACCACCGTCGCATGATCCGCCGGGCCTCGTAGCGTCGCCGCGCCGAAATGCGCGCTTGCGCTCATGTGATGTGGTATGCGACAATGACAGCGATGTAATTACAGCATCGGAATTGCCACCACACCGCAATGCCACCAGAGGGTGGGGGCCTGAGGCAGGGGTCCTGAGCATGCAACATCTCATCGAGTCCAAGTACGACGCGGCCAGCGATTTCGACGACGAGAGTTGGCAGCAGCACGCCAACTGCCTGGGTGTCGATCCTGACCTGTTCTTCCCAGAGCGTGGCGCTTCCACCCGGGAGGCCAAGGAGGTGTGCCGTGGCTGCGTCGTGCGCGACGACTGCCTCGAGTTCGCGCTCCGCAATGGCGAGAAGTTCGGGATCTGGGGCGGACTCTCCGAGCGCGAGCGACGCCGCATACGGCGCCAACGGGCACAGGCGGCGCGCAGCGTCATGGGCGCCTGATCGCGCCTGCCAGCACATCGCCACCTGGCCGCGGTAGCGTGGCCCCATGAACGTAGGTCCCACCGAGGCCATCATCGCCCTCGTCATCATCCTTGTCCTGTTCGGCGGTTCGCAGCTCCCGAAGCTGGCGAAGAACCTCGGCAAGGCGCAGAAGGAGTTCAAGGACGGGCTCGACACCGGCCATGCCGATACGGAGCCCACCGAGGTGCGGCGTGACACCAACACGTCGATCGCCCCGACGGCGCCGACAACCGTCGACCCGGCGCACCGTGACGTGCCGCCGGGCTCTGCCTGAGCAGCGACTCAGCGGACCGTCAGCTCGAGCCGGCGACCCTTCAGGATCCGGCGTCGAGAGCGCTCGCTGTGTCCGCCCCACACGCCGTGTTCGATGCGGTTGTCGAGGGCGTACTCGAGGCATGGCGCGCTGACGGGGCATGTGGCGCAGATC
>JACDHN010000095.1 GCA_013821025.1 Acidimicrobiia bacterium
GCATCGCTGTTTCGAAGATGCGGTAGTCATCGGGTGCGAGACTGGCACGGACTTGACCGATGCCGTCGCTGTCGGGCCCGATCGACACCATCGAGGCGGCCACGTGTGCGGTATCGGGTTCGGGTTCAGTGGGCGGTGTTGGGTCGCTGGGGTCGTTGGGGTTCATGCGACGGTTGATCTCTTCGTCTGTGGTGAACGGGTACTTGCGTATCACCATCGAGAGTTGTTTCACGGTGAGCAGCTTGCGATCCCCTGCCGTGCAACGAGCTGACGGGCTTCACTCCCGCGCTGTGCGGTACTCCGAGCGGACGCAGATCGAGCCGCGGACGTTGATCGTCGCCGGCGAGCACGACCTGTTCACCCCGCTGGAGTGGGCACAACGCCAGCTCAGACGAACCGTCGACGGTGAGCTGGTGGTGGTTCCAGACGGCGGTCATGGTGTCCAGGCCGGCGACGACCCCGTTGCTCGCGACGCAGTCACCGAGTTCTTGTTGCAGCGGCGCTCGGTGCCAGGGTCATAGCCACTTCCAGCTTCCTGCCGGCCAGAACACGACGAATGCCCTGCCCACGAGATCGTCGTCGTCAATGGCGCCGAGCACGCGGCTGTCCTGCGAACCGGCCCGGTTGTCACCCATCACGAACACGTGATCGTCGGGGACGACCACGGGCTGGAAGTCCGGGTCCGGGCCGCAGTTGCCGGGCGTGACCACCTCCGGGTCGAGGTAGGGCTCCTGCAGCTGGCGGCCGTCGATCACCACCTGGCAACTGCGCATCTCGACCGACTCCCCCGGCAGGCCGATCACCCGCTTGATCAGATCCCGCTGGGTGGCGCCCTCGAGCTGGTGCAGCACGACCACGTCACCTCGCCGAGGATCATGGAGCCGGTAGGAGAGCTTGTTGACGAAGACCCGATCGCCGTCCTCCAGCGTGCTGGCCATCGACGTGCCGTCGACCACGAAGTGTGCCAGCACGTACGTGCGGATGAGGAATGCCGCCAGCAACGCCACGCCGACGACCACCAGCCAGTCGACGAGCTGCCGCCGCCTCGGGTTCTCGTCCTCGTCCCTATCGCTCTCCTCTGCTTGGTCTCGCTCGCCTGTCGGCTCGCTCGACCGTGGCTCGTCGCGCTCTGGGGGTTCCTGGAGGGTCTTCATGAGGCCATCGTCGAGCGATTTCGCTTCGGCGCGGGAGGGGTGGAGGGAGGCTTTCCACTCGGTCAGCTCTTGGAGCGCCTTGCGCTGGTCCTCGTTCACGAAGCGGACACGGTAGCGGGGCTCAGAGCGACTCGATCAGTCGTTCGACGCGCTCGTCGCGGCTGCGGAAGGGGTCCTTGACCAGCACGGTGCGCTGCGCTTGGTCGTTGAGTTTGAGGTGCACCCAATCGACGGTGTAGTCGCGACGACGCTCCTTGGCCCTGCGCACGAACTCGCCACGCAGCCTCGCCCGCGTGGTCTGGGGTGGGACGTCGATCGCCGTCTCGATGTCGGCGTCGGTACACACCCGCTCGACCAGGCCCCGGTCCTGCAGCTTGTAGAACGGACTGCGATGCCGTGACACATCGTGGTACTGCAGGTCGAGGAGCTGCACCCGCGGGTGGCCGAGCGGCAGGTCGTGGCGCGCCCGGAACGCCTCGATGAGTCGGTGCTTGATGACCCAGTCGACCTCTCGATCGAGCTTCATCGGGTCGCTCTCCAATGCCGTCATGCAGTGCTCCCACATCTCGAGCGCCCGCTGTTCGAGCGGCGGGAAGCCCTTCGTGTCGGCGTAGCGCAGCGCCCGGTCGAGATACTCCCGCTGCACGTCGATGGCGCTCAGGTCGCGCCCGTTGAGCAGGCGGACGGTGCGCCGGCACGTGAGATCATGGCTGATGTCGCGGATGGCGCGGATCGGGTTCTCGAGTGTCATGTCCCGCAACACGACCGAAGGATCCTCGAGCATCCGCAACATGCACGCCGTCGAGCCCACCTTGAGGAACGTGGAATGCTCGCTCATGTTGGAGTCACCGACGATCACGTGCAGGCGCCGGTACTTCTCGGCGTCGGCATGCGGCTCGTCGCGGGTGTTGATGATCGGCCGGCTGCGCGTGGTGGCCGAGCTGACCCCCTCCCAGATGTGCTCGGCCCGCTGCGAGATCGAGTACGTGGCGCCGCGGGCGGTGTGCAGCACCTTGCCGGCTCCTGCATAGATCTGGCGGGTGACGAGGAACGGGATCAGCACCTCGCTGTAGTGCCCGAGATCGTCGGCGCGTCGCGTCAGGTAGTTCTCATGGCAGCCGTAGCTGTTGCCCGCCGAGTCGGTGTTGTTCTTGAACAGGTAGATGGTGCCGCGGATGCTCTCCTCGGCCAGGCGCTGCTCGGCGGATGCCACGAGCCCCTCGACGATCCGCTCCCCTGCCTTGTCGTGCACGACGACGTCGTAGATCGAGTCACACTCGGGTGTCGCGTACTCGGGGTGCGAGCCAACGTCGAGGTACAGCCGGGCGCCGTTCTGCAGGAACACGTTGGAACTGCGCCCCCAGCTGACGACGCGACGAAACAGGTAGCGGGCGACCTCGTCGGGGCTGAGCCGGCGCTGGCCCCGCAACGTGCACGTGACGCCGTACTCGTTCTCGAGCCCATAGATGCGCCTCGACATACCCGCACGCTATCCGTACGGTCCCCCGCCGTGGTGGCGTCAGGCGGAAGGCTCGGCCGCCAACTCGCGCTCGTGCTTGGCGATCATGTCGTCAACGACCTGCGCACGAGACCGCTCGATCTCTGCCACGTGCTCCATCGCCCAGCGACAGAGTGCCGCGAACGGTTCGGTGAGGGTCATCCCGAGGGGCGTAAGCGTGTACTCGACGTGCGGGGGGACACGGTCGATCAGGCGCGTCACTACCCGCCCGGAGTGCACGTGGAGCTGATCCCCTTCTCAGAGCGCGCGCTGCGCCACTTCCTGTTCCCGGAGCGACCCGAGGGTGTGGTGCTCGAGGATTCCGTCGGTGCCGAGGGTCTGCGCGAAGCGCTGGCCCATGCCCAGCCGGCCATGTCGCCGCGGGAGATCGTGCCGCGTGGGCAGCAGTTTGCCGCCGCGCGCCCAGGCGGGATCAGCCGACTTTCGCTGGAAGGGGCTGGCGAAGATCACCGACCTCGTAGTGCCAAAGCGGCGCTCGAGCTGATCATGGAGCAGGGAGAAGGGGCGCATGGTGATTGGCGCGCCGCGCACTTCGGGCGATTCCTCGAGGTGCTGCACGAGTACCTGGCGATGCGCGAAGCAGACCCCGATTTCGAGGCCCAATCTGGGTCCGCGGGCGCGTGACGATCGCGTCGGCCGATGGCTTTACTCATGAGCGGCGCAACCGCGTCACGCTGTGCCGCTGCGGAGAATCATCCAACAAGCCCTTCTGTGACGGAACGCACGCCCACATCGGTTTCGCGCCATCCCTCCCCAGATCCGGCCGCAACATGAAACCCCGAATGCCACCACGCCAAGCACGCCATGACCAAGAATCGTGTCGAGGCGTTTTCCGACGGTGTGCCGGCGATCGTGATAACGCTGCTCGTGCGGGAGCTCGATGTTCCCGACTCCGCACTACCCGGTTCGCTCGCGCACAACCTCGGCCGGCAATGGCCCAGCTATGCGGCCTACGTCGTCTCGTTCTTGACGATCGGAATCATCTGGATCAACCACCACGCCATGCTTCGGCGTCTCGCCGCTGTCGACCACTCGCTGCTCGTGCTCAACCTGCTCCTGCTGCTCACCGTCGGCCTCCTCCGCTTCTCGACCGCGCTCATGGCCGAGTACCTCAATGCCGACCACGGTAAGAACCTTGCCGCCGTCGTCTACGGCGGGTCCTACCTGGCTATGTCGCTGGCGTTCTTCGCCATGCAGTGGCACCTGCTGTTCGCCAGAAGGCATCTCCTGCACGAACACATGACCCCCGAGTTGTGTCGGTCCGTCATGCGCCGCAACGGGTTGGGAATAGCGCCGTACATCGTCGCAACACTCGGAGGCATCATCAGCCCCTATGTGACGCTGATCCTCTGCGGCGCAATTGCAGTGTTCTTCGCGCTGCCTACCACCACGTCCGATGCCGAGTCGGGTATCGATCTCAGCGCGGCGACGGCGCCAACTCGTCCCGCACGACACGACGAGACGCCAGGCTGAACCGCAACGTGCACGTCACGCAGAGGGCTTGGCTGCCAACTCGCGCTCGTGCTTGGCGATCATGTCGTCAACGGCCTGCATGTTGCGCGCCGCCAGCTCAGGGCGGTGGTCCCGGGCGCGCTGGCGAGCGTTGTTCGTGCTCCAGTCCTGACCCTGGAACTGGGGGAACACCCGCTGGGCGATCAGCTCGTAGCTACGGTGCGTGGCCTCGGGATTCGCCCACTCATGCGCCAGCGTCATGTAACAGCCGAAACCGCCGGATTGCTTCTGTAGCCGGTCGATCTGCTCGACGGCGTCGTCGGCCGTACCGATCGACCCGAGTCCCGATTCGTTGACGAACTCGATCAGCTCTTCGACCGTGGTCCCGTCCCCGACCGCCATCTGGGGGAACGCCGCCGTCTTCTGGAAGTAATCGAACCAGGTTCGGATGCCGAACTCGACGTCGCGACGCGCCTGCTCACGGGTCTCGGCGATGTGCATCAGCCCGACCAGCCGCCACTTCGCGCGATCCGCAACGGTGCTGAACGTCTCAGCCCGTTCCTCCATCACGCCCCAGTGCAGACCGAGGGCGTCGAACCCGGCCGACTGGGTGGCGCCGATCGACAACAGGCCGAGGCCGTAGCGACCGGCGAGGCGCGGTCCAGAAGGGGACGCCACGGCAGGCACCGCCACTTCGAACAGCGGGTCCGAGTAGGGCCGCAGGTGCAGCCGGGCGTCGGTGATGGTCCATGCTTTCGTGTGGCTGGTCACGGGCTCGTCGCTCGTCAGCAGACGCATGATGACGTCGACGCCCTCTTCCAGCAGTGGTCGGGTCTCGGTGGGGTCGAGCCCCAGCATCAGGGCGTCGGTGGGCAACGAGCCCGGCCCGAGCCCGAGCATGAATCGACCTCTCGTCATGTGGTCGAGCTGCACTGCCCGCTCGGCGACCATGAAGGGGTTGTGGTACGCCACGCTGATCACGCCCGTACCAAGGTGGATGTGCTTCGTCCGTTCGGCGGCGGCGGCGATAAAGAGCTCGGGCGAGGCGATGATCTCGGTGCCGGCGGAGTGGTGTTCGCCGATCCAGGCCTCGTCCCAACCGAGGCGGTCCAGGTGATCGATCAACTGCAGGTCGCGCTCGATGGCGAGCGTGGGGTTCTCCCCAGCCGGATGGAACGGCGCCATGAAGATGCCGAAACGGAGACGGTCGGTCATGCGTACCCCCTGGTGCTGAGACGCCAACGTGTTCACGTGTGGCACCCGCCATCTTCACACGGACTGCCGGGGGGCGGTTGCAGAACTCAGTGAGTCCGATCCAAAATTGTCGACAAACGATCGTCGACAATATAGGCTGGCTGTCGACGGATCAGGAACTGGGGGTCATCATGGGACGTAGGACGCGAACGACGGGCGTTGCCGCATGCTGGTTGCTGCTTGCGGTGAGCTGCGGTGACGACGAGTCCAGTCGGGACTCGACCGAGGACACGCCGGAGGGGACGACTGCCGTCGTGCCGACTGATGGTGCCGATGGGTCTGTGTCGTCGGTCCCCACGTCCGACGGGGCGGCGGGCAGCGCTCCGAGCGAGGAAGCGCAGGTCGAAGCTGCGCAGGCAGCCGCACTCGAGGCGGCCGGAGGCGAGGAGATCGGCGGCAGCGTTTCGTTGTTGGGAGTGCTCGGGGGTGAGGAGCTCGACGACTTCCTCCAAGTGCTGGCGCCGTTCGAGGAGGCCACGGGAATCACCGTCGAATACGAGGGCACCCGCGACATCGGCGCCATCCTGCAGACCAGGGTCGAAGGCGGCAACCCTCCCGATGTCGTCTCGACTCCCGGTCTTGGTCAGATGGCTGAGCTGGCCGACCAAGGCGAGGTGGTCGACCTGAACGAGCTGGTCGGCGCCGATGAGTTGGCCGCCAACTTCTCACCGAGCCTCATCGAGACGGCGTCCACCGACGACCAGGTCTACGGGATCTTCTCCACGGTCAACCTCGGCGGCCTGATCTGGTACGACCCGAACGCCTACGACGGACCGACCGATCCGGAATCGTGGGAAGCACTCATCCAATGGTCCCGCGAGAAGGCGGCCGCCGATGGGGTAACACCTTGGTGCATCGGGCTGGAGAGCGGTGCCGCGAGCGGATGGCCCGCCGCAGACTTCATCGACGACATCCTCCTGCGCCAGGCCGGCCCGGAGTTCCACGAGCAATGGTGGCGAGGTGAGGTGCCCTGGACAGCGCCCGAGGTCAAGCGTGCCTTCGAGACGTACGGCGAGTTCGCCACCGACGAGACGCTCACGTACGGGGGCGTCACGACGTCGTTGACGCTCAACTTCGCCAACGGCGCTGACGCCATGTACAGCGACCCGCCGCAGTGCTACTTGCACCAGCAGGCGACGTTCATGGGCGGCATCATCGCCTCCAACTTTCCCGATCTCGAGCCGGGTGTCGACCTCGACTTCTTCCCGGCGCCGACGTTCAATCCGGAGTTCGAGGGCATCCAGTCGGTGTCGGGCGAGATCATCTCGGTCCTGAACGAGACAGAGCAATCGACGGCGTTGGCGAGATACATGGCGACGCCGGAGGCCGGATCGCTCGTCGGGGCCACTGGCCGATGGCTCTCCCCGAACAGTCAGGTCGAGGCCGAGATCTACGCAGACCCGTTTCTCAGGCGGGCAAGTGAAGTGCTGCAGGAGGCATCGGGATCCCACTACCTCGGCAACGCCCTGATGCCCACAGCGCTGGTTGAGGCGTTCTGGCAGAGCGGGCTCGACTATGTCGAGAATCCCGACGAGCTCGACCAGATCCTGAGCGGGCTCGACGAGGTGCGAGTCGAGGCCTACGCTGACTGATCGCGATTCGAGCGTCTAGGTTCGCCCATGGTCACGACCCGCCTCGTCCAGACTGTCGTTGCTGTCGTCGCGCTGGCGGTGATCTCAGGGGTGTACCTGAAGGCTGGTGGCCGGCTCATCTCGGGCATGCCGACGAGGCTTCGTGGTGTCGCTGCCGCAACGGTCTGGGTCGGCCCTGCCGTGCTGATCGTCGCCATCGTCCTGGTCGGTCCGGCGCTCAGCACCCTGCGGTTGTCACTGTTTGACGGTGACGGCGACGAGTTCGTCGGTGCCGAGAACTACACCACGGCGGCCGGCAACGACGAGATCCTCATCTCGCTGCGCAACAGCGTGCTATGGGTCGTCTCCCTGCCGGTGTTGTCGGTCGCAGTGGGGTTGGCGATGGCCGTACTCGCCGATCGAGTCCGCTACGAGTCGGTGGTCAAATCGGTGCTGTTCCTGCCCGTCGCCATCTCGGCGGTCGCTGCTGGTGTGATCTGGCGGTTCATGCTTGACTACCGGCCCCCGGGCGCACCCCAGACGGGGACGCTGAACGCGATCGTCACGGCCATTCCTGGGGTGACTCCGGTGGCGTGGCTCGTCGATCGGACGACGAACAACGTCGCCTTGATCGGGGCCACGTTATGGACACAGGCGGGCTTTGCGATGGTGATCCTGTCGGCCGGTCTGCGCTCGATCCCTGGCGAACTCTCCGAGGCGGCGCGTCTCGACGGTGCCTCCGAGTGGCAGCTGTTCCGGCGCATCAAGCTCCCGCTCCTCGCTCCGACGATCGTCGTTGTCATGACGACGATGGCCGTGATCGCTCTTAAGGCTTTCGACATCGTCTACGTGATGACCAATGGCGCGTACGACACCGATGTGCTGGCTACGTCGATGTACAAGCAGTTGTTCTCCGACCGGCACCAGGGCCGAGCAAGTGCGATCGCCACGATC
The DNA here is from genome assembly GCA_013821025.1 of Acidimicrobiia bacterium. Taxonomy (GTDB): domain Bacteria; phylum Actinomycetota; class Acidimicrobiia; order Acidimicrobiales; family Ilumatobacteraceae; genus JACDHN01. The sequence goes on from JACDHN010000095.1 coordinate 7,905, forward strand.
CTGATGCTGGCGGTCACACCGATCATGGTCTACAACGTGCGCGTCTACCGGCGCGAGGCGGTCGGCCGTTGATGACACGGCGGCTCTCGGTCCACGTCACGCTCGCCGTCGTGAGCGTGATCTGGTTGATCCCGGTGCTCGGCCTCGTGATCAGTTCGTTCCGGCCGGCCGCCGAGGTCTCGACGAGCGGCTGGTGGAACGCAGCGACATCGCCCGGCGAGCTCACGTGGTCGAACTACTCGAACGTGCTCGACCGCGGCGGCCTGTGGCAGAGCATGGCCAACAGTGTGCTCGTCAGCGTGCCGGCGACAGCGCTGACGGTCACCGTTGCCGCCATCGCGGCCTACGGATTCTCCCGGATTCGGTTCAGGTTTCGCGGCGGCCTGCTGATGCTCTTCGTCGCCCTGCTCATCATTCCTCAGCAGATCACGCTGGTCCCATTGCTGAGCCTGTACAACGACATAGGTC
>JACDHN010000350.1 GCA_013821025.1 Acidimicrobiia bacterium
ACGCCGAACGTCACGCCGAAGCCGTCGCAGCGTACGACGCCGACATCGATGGTCAGCGGCAGCGGTTCGTGGACCATCAACGCTCCCTCTTGACCTCCGTTCCCGACATCATCGGTGTGGCGCTTGGGCACGGCGCCGCCCTGTGGGAGCGGCGGAACGTCCATCCAGATGGGCTGACCGTGACGCTGGGATGGGGCCCGTTGCCATGGCAGCCCGTGCTTGCAGAGACGAGCGGAGCGCCGCCTCCCGACGACTCGCTGATCGAGCGACCGTACGTGATCGCCGATCTGCTCACGCCGCTGACGTTGAACGATGGTACGACGGTGGCGATCGTCGGCGATGGTGCCCCGCTGCTGCGGTCGCTGCTCGTACAGCTCGCCACGACGACGGGCCCTGCCGATTGGGAGGCGCTCGTGATCGTCGACCGTCCCTCTGAATGGAGGTGGTGCGACTGGTTGCCCCATACCGGCGGCGACATGGAGCAGCGCTGCCTCGACGCCGACGACGACGTCGCCCTTTCGGCATCGCTCGACGTGCTGAACACCGACGACGACCGCACCGTGGTCGTCGTGACCGACTGCCCCGAGTTGCTGGTGGCAAGGACGGGCGCGCTGCGCCGCTTCCTCACGGGCGGGCGACGCTGCGCGCTCGTCGTGCTCGTGCCGCCGGGTGGGGCCGTTCCGTCGGTGTGCACAGTCGTCATCGACATCGGCTCGCGAGGCAGGGCGCGCTGGACGCCCGACGCCACCGCAGCGCCACCGAACCGGCCCGTGCACCTGGTAGGCGTCACGATGGAGACGGCGTCGCTCGTGGCGCGGCGGATGGCAGGACTCTTGGACCCCGAGTCGCCGGCGGGCGCTCGCGATGCCGTGCCTCCACGGGTGGCGCTGAGCGACGTGCTCGAGGCGGGAGTGTCGGAGATCACGCCCGCCGCCGTCGGCCGTTGGTGGGCGGCCAACGACACCGTCCAGCGGCTGGTGACGCCGATCGGAATCGGCGACGGGGTCGTGGGCGTCGATCTCGTGGCCGATGGGCCGCACGCGCTCATCGCCGGGACGACCGGCGCTGGCAAGAGCGAGTTGCTGCGCGTAATCGTGTCGGGCCTGGCTGCGCGCCACTCGCCCGCCCGGCTCAACGTCGTACTCGTCGACTACAAAGGCGGGGCTACGTTCGATGCGTGCGCGCTGCTGCCGCACACGGTCGGCGTGGTGACCGACCTCGACAACCAGCTGGCCGAACGGGTGCTCATGAGCCTGGCTGCGGAACTGCGGTGGCGTGAACACCAGCTGCGCCGAGTCGGCGCCGCCGACCTGGTGGAGTACGCCCAGCGGGTGGCGGCCGGTCGGCTGGGCGAGGACACCATCCCGCGCCTTGTCGTCGTGATCGACGAGTTCGCCGCCCTTGCTGCGGAGCTGCCCGAGTTCCTGCGCTCCCTCGTCGGCATCGCCCAGCGGGGACGCAGCCTCGGCGTCCATCTGATCCTCGCCACCCAGCGCCCTGCCGGCATCGTCAGTGACGAGATCCGCGCCAACACGAACCTACGGATCGCCTTGCGACTTCACGACGTGGCCGACGCCCGCGACGTGGTGGACGACGACGCCCCCGCCCGCTTCGGGCGTGGCCTACCCGGGCGAGCCATGCTGCGCCTCGGCGCCCAGGAGCGGATCGTCTTCCAGACCGCCAGTACCTCGCTGCCGAGACGCCCGGCGCCGTCGGGACGGGTGCTGCTCGTGGAGCACGGGCCCGGTGCGCCCCAAGGGCCGACCGAGCTCGACGCGCTCGTACGCTCCGTGTGCGAGGTCGCCGACCGCTCGACCCTCATCCCGGGCCATCGTCCGTGGCTCGAGCCGCTGCCCGCCGTGCTGACGGCGGACGGGTTCGACGGTTCGGGCATCGACCCCGGTGCGATCGGGCTGGTAGACGTACCCGACGAGCAGCGTCGCGAGGCGCTGCGCTGGTCGCCTGAGTGCGGCAACCTGGCGCTCTTCGGATCACGCGGCTCTGGCACGACGTCGACATTGATCACACTCATCGACGCACTCGCCCGACGGTCGCCCGTGACCGGGCTGCACGTGTACGTCGTGGACACCGTGGGCGAGGATCGGTTGGTCGAGCTGCGGCGGCTGCCGAACTGCGGTGCCGTGATCCGACTCGGGGATCGCGAGCGCCTCCGCCGGCTCGTCGGCTACCTAGGACGCGAGCTCGAGGCCCGGCGATCCCGATCACGAGGTGGCGGCGATCCCGACATCGTGTGGTGCGTGGACGGGTTCGGTGCGCTGCGAGCCGACGATGAGCTGGCGTTCGGTGCCGACGCACTCGGCGATCGTCTTGCCACCGTGTTGGCCGACGGCCCTTCGGTCGGCATGGTCGGCGTGCTCACGGTGGCGCCTGGCCGGGGCGCGGCGACGTCGCTGGCGGCGTGCGCCAACCGGTGGCTGTTCCACCTCGACGACGCCAGCGAGGCCACGGCCGTCGGCGCTCGTCCGTCCAAGGTCCCGGCGGCGGTGCCGGGCCGGCTGTTTGACATCGGCTCGCAACGCTTCGCTCACGTGGTGGCGCCTCGAGCTGTCGAGGCCCGCGCCGAACCCGCTTGCACGCCGCGCCCGCGACACCGCAGGTTCGCGGCCGATGCCGAGCGGCGACCGTCCTTGCCCGTCACGTTCGGCACGCTGCCGGCGGTGATCGGCGCCGACGACCTCCCCCAGCAGTCGTGCTATGACGCCGCCACGGGTGAGTCGCAGCTCGTGCTCGGCATCGGCTTCGAAGATCTCGGCGCGGTCGCCTTATCGGTCCCCGACGGCGAGCACGTCGTGGTGGCCGGCCGGGCCCGAAGCGGGCGCAGCACCGTGCTGCGCCGCCTGATCGACACTTGGCGTCAGTGCCACACGTCGGGCCGGGTCATCGTCGTGTGCCCCGACCGGCGATCCGCTGTGGCAGCGCTGCCCGACACCGGCGGCACATTGGCGGCGCTGACCGATGAGGCGTCCACCGGTCGGGTCCTCGTGGTCGTGGACGACGCCGAGCGTTACGACGATGTCGACGGCACCGTGTCGAACCTGATCGAGCGTCGCCGGAGTGGGCTCTGCGTCGTGGCGGCGTTCCGGCCCGAGGCTCTGCGCGGTGAGTACTCGCACTGGACCCGTGTCGTGCGGCGCAGCCGCATCGGCGTGGTGA
>JACDHN010000096.1 GCA_013821025.1 Acidimicrobiia bacterium
GCACCGTGTAGAGAGGTCGGGGACGTTGGGCGCCGGCCGGGGTGGATGCCGAGCGGGTTGCCATCTCTACCAGGGCGTCGGCTCGTCGCTGCCCCGGCGTGCGGACGAGTTCGCCGGCGGACTGTTCGGTGTCGTACAGCTGTCGTTCCAGGCGGGTGAGTTCGGTGAGGAAGATGGTCCCGTCGATCGGGTCGAGCAGGGCGCGCAGGTACACCGATCCGTCGTAGGTTCGTGCTGCCGACAGGCGGCGTTGTTCGACGAGGCGTTGGGCGTCGTCGTCGGCGCCGACGGCGTCGGCATGTTGACGCCAGTACGCCACCACGTGTTCGGCTTCGGGGAAGCGCAGCCGGCGGCAATGGCCGACCAGCATCTCCTCGGATTCTGCGAAACAGGTCTGGCGGGTGCCGTAGTTGGCCCTGCCGAGCAGGTCGACATGGTCGACCGAGATCTCCCCGGCTGCGAGCGCGGCGAGGGTGTGAGGCATCGAGCGCAATTTGCGCGCCCGACGCAGTTCCACGGCAGCCGACTCGCTCGAGATCTTGCAGTCGTTGCCGAGACGCACCGCTGGAGTGCGCGCCCCGTTGGAACCCCACACACCACGGGCGTCCCACGCCGCGATCAGCTTGGCGCGCACGGCGGCCAGCCTGGCCGCCGCTCGATGTGACCCGACCACCAACTCGTGCAGCTGCTGGTCGTCGAGTGCATCGACATCGAGGTCCAACTTCCCGCCGACGGCCTGGGCCAGCGCTTCTTCCGCGGTGTCGTACTCGACACTTCCCATGACGTCCGCTCCGACGATCTGGCAGTTCCTGGGCTGCGGAGCAGCGAGACGACCGTTCATCAGACACGACGAGAGGCGTATCGATCACCCTAGAGAAGGGGTGTGGCACGAGCTCCGGCTCGATCTTGTCGGGCGCTGTACGCTGGATAAACGTGACTGTGCGCAGCGCCAACGTGATCGGTCTCGGGCTGATCGGCAGCTCGATCGCCTTGGCACTGACCGAGCGGAGTTGGCGGGTATCGGGGAGCGACATCGACGGCAGCCGAGTGGAACGGGCACAGCAAAGGAGTGCGATCGCCGGCACCGGGCTCGATCGTCATGCCGACGTGACGTTCGTCGCCGTGCCGGTGCTGGCCGTGCCCGACGCTGTGAAGCAGGCACTCGTGGAGACGACCGGCGTCGTCACCGACGTCGGCGGTGTGAAGGGCCCCCTCGCCTCGGCGATCGACGACGCCCGCTTCGTGGGCGGGCACCCGATGGCCGGCAGCGAGCTGGAGGGACCCGATGGTGCCGACGCAGCGATGTTCTCGGGTGCCGTGTGGGTGTTGACGCCCGTGGCGTCCACGGCCGACACGACGTTCTCCACCGTGGCCCGTGTCATCGCCGATATGGGCGCCGAGGTCGTGGCCCTCGACCCGCAGCGCCACGACGAGGTCGTCGCCGTCATCTCCCACGTGCCGCACCTCACAGCGGCGACGCTGATGGGGCTCGCCGCCGAGCGTTCAGAGGAGCACGCCGCGCTGCTGCGTCTGGCCGCAGGAGGGTTTCGCGACATGACCCGCATCGCCAGCGGGCACCCGGACATCTGGCTCGACGTGTGTGCCGAGAATCGCGAAGCCATCCTCGTCGGCCTCGACTCGCTCATCGAGGCGCTGTCGGTGGTCCGGGGTGTTGTTGATGCCGGGGACCGTCAAGGTCTGTTCGAGCGGCTGGAGCATGCCCGCCACGCCCGCCACAACCTGCCGAGCAGCGTCACCCACCCCGAGACGTTGGCCGAGGTGCGCATCCCGATTCCTGACCGTCCGGGAGCGGCGGCAGAGATCTTCACCCTCGCCGCGGAGCTGGGCGTCAACATCCCTGGTTTCGAGGTTGTGCACATGGCTGAGGGTCACCTCGGCGTCGCCGTAGTGCTGGTTGACGCCCGCTACTCCGAGCGCTACCGCGGCGGTCTGATCGCCCGCGGTTTCCGTCCCTCCATCCAACCGCTCGCCTGATGGGCTACGAGGTCCCGTTCGGGCGCCGGCCGGTAGAGGCCGTCGTAGCCGTGCCGCCGTCGAAGAGCATCATGAACCGGGCCCTCGTGTGTGCGGCGCTGGCTGACGGTCAGACGACGATCGAGGGCGTCGCGCCCGGCGACGACACGATCGCCATGATCGGCTGCCTCGGGGCGCTGGGCGTGCGAGTGGCGGTGACCGACGATGACACCGTCGAGGTCACCGGCATCGGCGGGGCCATCGAGGCTGCGCCCGTCACGCTGCACGCCGGCCTGGCTGGCACCACGGCGCGATTCGTCACGGCCGTGGCTGCCCTCGGCCACCAGCCGTACACAGTCGACGGCAACGGTCCCTTGCGTCGCCGGCCGATGGGCCCGCTGCACGAGGCTCTCGTGGCACTGGGAGCCGAGGTCGAGCATCACGGCGCGCCCGGATGCCTGCCGGTCACCATCACCGGCCCTGCCAACGCCGGTCTCCCCCTGCTGTTGCCCGGAGACGTGTCGAGCCAGTACGTGTCGGCGCTGATGATGATCGGGCCGTATCTGCCCGACGGTCTCGACCTGCACGTCACGACGCCGCTCGTCTCTGCGCCCTACGTGTGGATCACGGCCGCCGTGATGCGGTCGTTCGGTTGCGCCTCGGTGGGGGTCCACGAGGAGCGGGCCGTGTCGGTGGCGACGGGCAGGTACGACGCAGGCGTGCACTATGCCGTGGAGCCCGATGCTTCGTCGGCCAGCTACCCGCTCGCCTTGGCCGCCGTGCGCGGTGGCACGGTGAAGGTGCCGGGTTTGGGCCGCCAGTCGATCCAGGGTGATGTCGAGTTCGTGCAGATACTGGAGGAGATGGGCTGCGAGGTGCGTCGTGACGACGACGGCATCCGCCTGTCGCGAGACCCCGAGCGCCCGCTGGAAGGCATCGACGTCGACCTGCGCGACATGTCCGACCTCGTGCCGACGCTGGCGGTTGTGGCGGCCACGGCGTCGTCGACGACGGTGATCTCAGGTGTGGGCTTCATCCGGCACAAGGAGAGTGACCGGGTCGGCGACCTCGCCACCGAGTTGGCCAAGACCGGGGCCCGGGTCTACGAGCAACCAGACGGGATCATCATCGAGCCGTCGCTGCTGCACGGCGCGGCGTTGAACACCCACGACGACCACCGCCTTGCGATGGCGTTCGGGGTGCTGGGAGCCGTTGTCGAGGGCATCGAGATCGATGACGCCGACGTCGTCTCGAAGACGTGGCCCGACTACTGGGAGACGCTGGAGTGGCTCGTGGGCGCCGAGGCGCGCGGCCGGTAGACCCGGCGCTCCAGCACGGCGTCGCTACCCAGGAACAGCTCGGGTTTGACGATGTCGTCATGTCGGATGGTGACGTTGCGGCGGCGCCAGCGCGAGGGGGCTGTGAGCAATCCGGTGAGCAGCCGAACGGCCAGGCTCTGAGCCACCCGGTGGTGGCTCTCGGCGCCCATCGCTGCCTCGAGCAACTGCGGCGAGATCGTGCCCTCGATGCGCACTAGCACGTCGCTCGTCCATGGCAGCGACACGATGCGATGGTCGAACCGCCGGTCCAGTAGGTCGGTGAGCTCGCGCTCCACGCCCGAGCGGGCGATGTAGCGGGCGATGTCGGCGTCGAAGTAGGCAGCGTCCTTTGCCTGGAACACGAGCGTCGGCGGCTCCGTCGACTCGTCGAGGCGACACCACCACAGGTGGCTGGGAAAGTCGATGATCTTGGCGCTGGAGGCCTCCGGCACCTCGATGTAACCGGCTCTGGCCACGCGGGTCAGCTCGCCGATCACGGCGGCAGGATCGGGGACGTGCTCGAGCACGTGGGAACAGATGGCGTAGTCGAAGGCGCCGTCGGCGAAGGGCATGTCGTCGGCCGGGGCGTCGAACAGCGGCCTCGTGACGCGGGCGGCATCGGTACCTGAACGTTGCCCGGCATGCTCGGCACCCACATACCGATCGAGCAGCACGTCGGCTCGCCACGACGGCTTGTCGCCGCTGCCCACATCGAGCACCAGAGCGGCGTCAGAGACCGGTACGGCGATCCGGCGCCTGTGGAACGAGCGCAGCTGGTCGGCGAGCAACATCGGCGACGAGTCTCACACACGGCAATGTTGAGAGTCAGACACGATCGGGCGGCGCTCGTCGTGTGGGTCGAGTCGAGAACGCTCGTCGGGGAATGGGACACTACGCACGAACGAGTCGAGAATGTGACCATGGATGACGATCTCGACCAGATGTCTCACGACCAGCTCGTCGCCGAGGTAAAGCGCCTCCGCGCTGGAATCCGAACACATCGTGACAGCACAGGGCACGACTTGTGCTGGCACCATCCACAGATGTGGTCGCTGCTGCCCGAAGAAGATCGGGCCGAACTCGTCGTGCCCGACTGGCCACAGTTCCTCCGCGGTTGCATCCAGTACCGGACGTCGTTGGACGAGCAGCTCCCGACAGCTCCCAGGTCCACCGGCGAGCACGGCACCTGAGGTATCCCCGTCGTCGCTCCATACCTATGTCGACCCGACCAACTTGCGGTCACGCGTTTCGGGCGGCTCGGAGCGGCTTCACTCGGAGTCTCCCACCGGAGATGGCCAGTGCGGATGTGGCGATCCAGACATCTGCCGCCGTCAGACCCAGGCGTTGGAACAACCCGGTCGGCAGGCTGCTGGCCGTGAGGACCAACGAGATCGCCGACACCGCACCGGCGACGATGCCGAGTCCGCCCAGGGAACGATGCCCGTGCTGCAGCAGCGGGCGCGCCGCGAGCAGTGGGGTTGCGGCAAGCGTGACGTAGCCGATTCCCGCAAAGACCGCGTGCCAGGTGTCGGTCGTGGTGGAGCGGTCGAGCGGGGTCGCTGACACAGCGAGGGTGGCAATGCCCGTAGCGGTGGCGGTCAGCCACGCCGCGCCGCCGACCACGCGGCGCAGTACTGCGGCGTAGACGGGTACGGCGACGCCGAAGCCGATGAAACCAGCGGTCATCAGCGGACGGCTGTCGGCACCGACCGCGGCGAGCCCGCTGATCGCATCGTCGATCGTTGAGTACTCACGAGTGGTGATCGCGGCACTGATCGTCCACGCCCCGATGAAGACCGCTGGACCGATCACCCCGCCGAGCGCCGCCGAGCGCACGTTCGTCGACGGGCTGGGCGATGCCCTGATCCCCGAAGTGCGCATCCCTTCCACCGTACGTCCTCGAGCATCATGTCCATACCGGCTGCGTCAGTGGCGGCATGGCAGGATGACCGGTCGTGTCCGAGCCCCCTACGGTCGCCACCTTCGACTTCGACGGCACGCTCAGCACCCGCGACTGCGTCGTGCCGTTCCTGCGTCGCGCAGTCGGCACGCTGCGCTTGTCCACCCGGCTCATGGCCCCCAGGCGGCGCCTCTTGCAAGCGGCCCTGCGGCGCGACCGGGACACGATGAAGGCGCAGGCAGCGAGCGCCGCCTTCGCCGGTCGACCGGTGGCGGAGATCGGGGAGCTGGGGCGGCAGTTCGCGGCGTTCGTCGAGGCCAACTGGCTGCGCCAGGACACGCTCGGCGAGTTGCGCGCTCACCTGGACCGAGGCGACCGGGTCGCGATCGTCTCGGCCTCGCTGGAGCCATACCTGGGGCCACTCGGACGGTCGATCGGCGTCGACGCCGTGCTGTGCACGCGACTCGAAGTGGGCGCCGGCGGGCTGCTCACCGGCGGGCTGCTCGGCGCCAACTGTCGAGGCGAGGAGAAGCTGCGCCGGATCGATGCCTGGCTCGCCGCGGATGGCCTGACCAGGACCGATGTGCAGCTCGTCGCCTACGGTGACTCGGCTGGCGACCTGGCGATGTTGCGGGCGGCTAACACGGCGTTCTGGGCGGCAGGCCGTACACTCGCCGAGTGGCGGTCGCCGTGACAGTTGGAACGCCGCTGCGGGCGCTGCTCGCCGAGGCTCGTCCCAAGCAGTGGGCGAAGAACGTGCTGGTCTTCGCAGCACCGGGCGCCGCCGGCGTGCTCGACGATCCCCAGGAGCTCGGCCTGACCGTGATTGCTTTCATCGCCATGTGCCTGGTGGCGAGCGGTACCTACTACTGGAACGATCTGTTCGACCTGGAAGCGGACAGGGTCCACCCTGACAAAAAGCGCCGGCCGATCGCTTCGGGTCGGATCCCGGTGCCGCTGGCCAGGACCGTTGGCACAATCCTGCTGCTCTCGGGGTGTGGCGTGGCGGCCCTCACCGGGCGCTGGCAGACCGTCGTCGTCGTCGCCTTCTACGCCGTGCTGACGCTCAGCTACACGATCGTGTGGAAGCACGTCGCCGTGCTCGATCTCGTCGTGGTGGCCTCGGGGTTCGTGCTGCGGGCCGTCGCAGGAGCCGTCGCCGTCGACGTGCCGATGTCGGACTGGTTCGTGCTGGTGACCACGTTCGGCTCGTTGTTCATCGTCGCCGGCAAGCGTTACGCCGAGCTGCACGATCTCGGTGACGGGGCCACGCTCACCCGAACCACACTGGGCGAGTACAGCCTTCAGTACCTGCGCATGGTGGTGTCGGTCGCCTGCGGAGGCACGCTGCTGAGCTATTGCATGTGGGCGTTCGAGCGCCACGAGCAGACGGGCTCCGATCTGCCGCTGTACCAGCTCACGATCGTGCCGATGCTGGCAGCGCTCTTGCGATACCTGTTGGTGCTGGACCGGGGGGACGGGCACGGCGCCGCGCCTGAGGATGTGTTCTCCGACGACCGAGTGCTGCAACTGCTCGGGGTCACGTGGATCGTCATCTTCGGCGTGGCGGTGTACATGTGACTACGACTGCGACTTCGTTGGAGGAGGTGCTGGCGCAGATCGAAGGCATCGATGGGTGGCTGTCAGACGATCAGGCAACGGCGCTGTACGAACTGGCGGCGGCGTGCCGACCGGGGGACAGGATCGTCGAGATCGGCAGCTTCAGGGGCCGATCGACGATCGTGATCGCCTCAGCCGCTGCGCAGGGCGTGGAGATCGTGGCCATCGATCCCCATGCCGGCAACGACCGAGGGCCCCAGGAGATCATCGGCTTCGAGCAGGAGGCGCGAACCGATCTCGTGGCGTTCGAGCGGAACCTGAAGCAGGCTGGGGTCCGCGATCGGGTGCGCCACGTGCGGGCGTTCTCCGACGACGCCCATGGCGCCGTCGAGGATCCGATCCAGTTCCTGTACATCGACGCCGCGCACCGCTTCGCCCCTGCCCTGGCCGACATCCGCGACTGGGGGCGCAGGGTGCCCGACGGCGGGACGCTTGCCATCCACGACTCGTTCTCCTCGGTAGGCGTGACCCTCGCCATCTGCCGGGAGCTGATGCTTGGTCGGCGCTTCCGGTATGTGCGCCGTGCCCGGTCGCTGGCCATCTTCGAAGCCGATCTGGCGCCACGGCTTCGGGCCCGCCTGGCCAATGCCGCCCGCCAGTTCGTCCAGCTCGGATGGTTCGTCCGCAACCTGGCGCTCAAGGCAGCGCTCAGCGCCGGTTGGGGCAAGATCGTCCGCCGGCTCGGTCGTGACGTACCGGAGTGGCCGTACTGACCGTTATCGGGTCGCGTCGTTCAGGGGTAAGTCCCGGTTCTGCGTAGGCAGTTCATAGCCGGCGCCTCCAGGCGCTTCGGCCGCCGCATCATGGACGTAGGATCGTTCGACGGTGCCTGACAACGACTCGCGCGTCCCGCTGACCGGCTGGGGCGGGACCGCGCCCTCGGTCGGTGAGATGCGCACGATGAGTGCCGACGCCGGACGCGTCGCCGCCACCGTCAAGGATGCGCCGAACCGGGGCGTGATCGCCAGGGGACTTGGACGCTCGTACGGCGACGCTGCCCAGAACGGTGGCGGCCTCGTGCTGCGCTTGGCCGCCGGCGCCGACGACGTGGTGCTCGACCGAGCGATGAGCACGGCGTGCGTGGCCGCCGGGTTGAGCATCGACGACCTGCTGCGCTTCATCGTCCCGAACGGCTACTTCGTTCCCGTCACGCCAGGCACCCGCTTCGTCACGGTGGGCGGAGCGATCGCCAGCGACATTCACGGCAAGAACCACCACGTGGAGGGCTCGTTCGGAAATCACGTGCGGCGGCTGTCGCTGCTCACCGCCGACGGCACGGTGCGGGAGTTGAGTCCCGACGACGAGGATCCGACGGTGTTCTGGGCAACGGTCGGAGGGATGGGCCTCACCGGCATCATCCTGGATGCCACGTTCTCGTTGATCCCCATCGAGACCAGCCGCTGTGTTGTGGAGACGGTGCGCCTGCCCGACCTCGACGCCCTGTTCGCGTTGATGAGCTCTGGTGACGACGCCGTGCGCTACTCGGTGGCGTGGATCGACCTGCTGGCCAAGGGAGCCCACCTCGGGCGCAGCGTGCTGACGAGGGGTGA
>JACDHN010000351.1 GCA_013821025.1 Acidimicrobiia bacterium
CTCGACCTGATCGCCGAGATCATCGAACTGATCGGCGACGGCTCGCCCGATCAGCCAGAACGTCGCCGCGAGCGCGAGGAGGGCGGCCAGGACCGTCGACGCCGCTGCTGCGGCGGGCGGGACGCCGCGATCCTTGAGCACCCTGGCCACGGGGTACAGCACGATCGTCGGAAAGATGGCGAGGACGAGCGGGACCACCACGAGGCGCACATGTCCGAGGACGCGGAACGTCAGCCACGTCGTCGCCCATGCTCCGAGCACCACGGCGAACGCGAGCGGCGCTCGCGTCAGCCAGACCGGGACCCGGGAAGTGGAACCTCCCGCGTGACCGAGGCGCCCCGACGAGCGAGATGGCGCAGGCGCGCCGTCGGCCGCACGAGGGCCGTTGGACGCAGCCTCCGGCTCGATCATCGTGCGCACTGACGCGCTCGAGCGTCGCCTGCGACTCGTCGACGGAGCCTGCCCTCCCGGTGGGAACGCCGGCACTGTCTCGTCGGCATCTGCTGCGACGGCGAGGCGCGAAGACGGACGAGCAGGGACGTCGCCGCGACCGCCCCGACCGCTGTCGTCCGCACGGCGAGGTCGATCGCAGCGCCGACAGCTGCCCCGAGGGCGGCCATCGCGGGTGGGTCGACGAGGAACCGCATCACTGAACGGCGGGGCAATGGTCGGGCACGAGGACCGGTGTACCCGGCGGGACCGATGACCACGAGCACCAACCACGCTCTTCAGGCATCTTCAGCCGGCGCGGGCCGTGCCGAGGTGGCAGGTGCGATGTCGGCACGTCGCCGGCCAACGTGGCACCGGGTGTCGTCACGTCCGCGACGACGGACTTCAGCGATCTTCAGCGCCGGGAGCGCTGACCGACATCGATCTATTGGCACAGTGAACAACCACCCGTTCACTTCCAAGGAGGCCCTCATGTCCCTACTCGTCATCGTGCTCCTCGTTCTCGCCCTCGTCACCGGTGTCCTCGGTGCCGTCGTCGAAGGCATCGCCTGGCTGGTCTTCATCGCCATCGCGTTGCTCGTCGGCGGATTGGTGCTCGGTTGGCTGCAACGCCGCGGCGGGTCCTCGACCGCGAGCACACTCTGAACCGACGCGCCACGGCGACGCCGCTCGGCGGCGTCGCCGTGTTGTCGGCCAGCGGCGCCACGTTGACGATCGCGATGTACGGGGAACTCGATCTGGGTGCAGCTCGCACGCTGCGCTGCGTCGTCGACGGTGCGGCGGTGTCGGGCGCGGGGTTGGTGCAGTTCGATCTCGCTGACGTCACGTTCTGCGATTCCCAGGGCTTGCGGCTGCTCGAGCGCGCCGTCGTCGACATCGCCGCCTGCGGCGCCGCCGTCGCCATCGCGCGGCCGTCGAGCGCCGTGACCGGTGTGGTCCGTGTCGGCGTGGCCGCGTAGCTCCTGCGATCATCCAGCGGTGGATGGTCGACCTCGCCTGCTGGTGGTCGAGGACGACGATGCGCTTCGGGGCAGCCTGCTCGCCGTGCTCACCCAGCAGGATTTCGAGGTGCGGGCACTTGCCGACGGCTCGACGTTCGTCGAGATGGTCCGGGACTTCCGACCCGACCTGGCGCTGCTCGACATCGGTCTTCCCACTGACGCCGACGGCTTCGAGCTGGCGGCCATGCTTACCGGGACGTCATCGGTGCCGTTCCTGTTCGTCACTGCGGCCGATGCCCTGCCTGACCGGCTCCGCGGGTTCGAGCTCGGCGCCGACGACTACCTCGTCAAGCCGTTCGCGATGAACGAGCTGTTGGCCCGCATCCGGGCCGTGCTCCGTCGCTCCGGCCGGCTGGTGTCCTCCGTGCACATCGTCCGCGACCTCGTCGTGGACGAGAGCGAGCGTGAGGTGGTGCGAGCGGGCGTGCCCGTCGAGCTGACCCACACCGAGTTCGAGGTGCTCGCGGCGTTGGCCCGCCGCCCGGGACAGGTCATGTCGAAGGTCCGGTTGCTCGCGACGGTGTGGGGCTTCGACGAGTACGACCGCAACGTCGTCGAGGTGCACGTCAGCGCGCTCCGACGCAAGCTCGAGGCGCACGGTCCCCGCCTGATCCACACCGTGCGGGGCGCCGGCTACTCCCTGGGGCCGCCGAGCTCGACACCGACCTGAGGCCGATCGGGCAGGTCCGGCCCGCTGACCGTACCTGGTGCCCGACCGAGCGGAAGGGACATCTGGAACGAGCGCCTCGAGTACCGGAGATCGCCGCCCATGAGCTCCACGAGGCTGCGGGCGATCGGCAACCCGAGGCCGGCCCCGCCCCGTCCGTCGAGCGACACGAAGCGGTCGAACGCGCGCTCCTCCGAGCCCACAGGGAGACCCGGACCATCGTCACGCACCTCGATCGTGGCCCAGCCGTCGATGACGCCGAGTGACAGCTCGATGCGCTCGTCAGCATGCCGGCAGGCGTTGTCGAGCAGGTTGGCCAGCGCTTCACGAAGGGCGTCGGCGTCACCGAGCGCCAGTGATGGAGCGAGGTCGTCGTCGAGCAGGATCGTGATCCCGCTGCGGCGGCCCGCCCGCTCGGCTTCCTCCGCCACGACCGCGCGAAGGTCGAACGTCTCGCGGCGGACGAGCTCACCCTGGTCGAGCCGCGCCACACGCAGCAGGGACCCGATGAGCCGGCCGACCCGGATGCTCTCCGTCGACAGGGCCGCCAGGAGTTGCTCCTGGGGCGGCGTCGCCTCCGTGCCCAGCAACGCATCCGCCGACGCCTGCACGCTGGCGATCGGTGTCCGGAGCTGGTGGGCGGCAACGGCAAGGAACTCACGGCTCCGTTGCGCCGCCCGGCGGGACTGCTCGAGGGCCTCGGCGAGCCGGTGCACGAGACCGGCCACGATGGCCAGGGTCGCGAACCGGAGCGCACCGTTCAGTGCCGCGAGCCCGACGGGCTGCGGGTCGCCGACCGATGCGTCGCCGATCGACCACGCCACCGCGCTCGCCGCCGCGATCACCAGCCCCGGCCCCCGACCGGCAAGCATCGTGACCGCCAGGACGACGGCGACGTAGAGAACGGCCAGCGAGATGAGGTTCGTCGTGGCCCAATCGACGAATCCCAGCCCCACGACCGCCGTCAGGCCCCCGACCGTGGCGAGCCCGGTACGCCGAACGTGTCGCCGCTCGTCGGCGGTGGTCCGCTTCTTGCGTCGCCATCTCCG
>JACDHN010000352.1 GCA_013821025.1 Acidimicrobiia bacterium
GAGCATGCGCCGCTACGGTCGGGTCATGCGACGACTCGTGGTGCTGTTGATCGCAGGAGGTCTGGTCGCCGCGTGCTCGAGCGTCGACGGGCCCGACGCCATCGAGTCGCGCCAAGGCTCCAGCCCAACCACCGGAACCGTGAGCGATAACACCATCACCGACGCCACGGACGACACGGACGCTACGGACGCCACGGACGTCACCACGACCGAGTCCGGGCCGCCTGATAGGAGCCTCACCTGGGGGCAGTGCGACCCTGACGACGTGTCCGAATCGACGACTCAACTGCCGGGGGTCGAGCCGCTGGAATGCTCCACGCTGGAGGTGCCGCTCGATTACGACGACCCCGACGGCAAGAAGATCGAGCTGGCATTGATCCGACAGCCGGCGTCAGGCGACCGCCAAGGGGCCATCCTCACAAATCCTGGCGGTCCAGGCGGCTCCGGGTTGGAGTTCATCGCCAACGCCGCCTCCACCATCTCGGGCGCGTTAGGAACCGCCGAACGCTTCGACCTCGTGGGCTTCGACCCTCGAGGTGTCGACCGTTCTGGTGGCGTCGACTGCGTCGACGACGCGTTCCTCGACAGCCACATCTATCCAGACCTGACGCCCGACGACGACGATGAGCGCCAGGTGCTCGACGAGTCGGAGGCCGGCATCTACGTCGCCTGCGGTGAGCAGTACGGTCCGGCGCTCGTGCACTACTCCACCGAGAACACGGCCCGCGACATGGACGCCATCCGCGAGGCACTCGGCGACGAGCAGATCTCGTTCCTCGGCATCTCCTACGGCACGTACCTCGGCGGTGTGTACGCGACACTGTTCCCGGAGCGGGTGCGCGCCATGGTGCTCGACTCAGCCTTCGAGCCCACCAACGACACGGTCGAGCAGCAGTACGCCACGCAGCTCGGGGGCTTCGAGGGCGCCTTCGACAACTGGACGGAGTGGTGCGCCGAGGAGCCGAGCTGCGGCTTCACCGCCGCCGACGCCGATGGCATCAGCGACCGCTGGATGGCGTTGTTCGAAGAGCTCGATGAGAACCCGCTGACCGGGCCCGACGACCGCATCGTCAACCAGTCGACGATGTTCACGGCCACGATCGCCGCCATGTACAGCGACATCTCATGGCCAGACCTGGCGGCGTCACTGCTCGACGCCGAGGCCGGCACGCCCGACGGCATCCTGCGCATGGCCGACGGCATCACAGGACGCGAGCCCGACGGCACGTATAAGAACATCGCTGAGTCCGGGCCGGTGATCCGCTGCGCAAGCGGCATCGTGCAGGAGGCGCCCGACGATCCCGACGAGCTGCTGGCCGAGCTGCGAGAGATCGCTCCGCGGTTCTCGCTCGACATTCGCGTCGAGGACTTGCGCAACCTGTGCGACGAGATGTTCGAGGATCCTGCGGAAGCGATCGTGCCGTCCTACGACGGTGAGGCGCCAATCCTCGTCACGGGCGGTACGAACGACCCGGCTACGCCATTGCGTTGGGCTGAGGAGCTCGATGAGTTGATGGGTCCGTCCTCGGTGCTCGTGCAGTTCAACGGTGAGGGCCACGGCCAGATCATCGGTTCGAAGTGCATCACCGAGCTCGAGGCTGGCGTGCTGGCCGACCTCGAGGTGCCCGACGAGGGCACCGAGTGCGACGCAGATCCCAAGATCGAGCGCCCCGAGTGGTGGGACGACCTGCCGTCGCCAAAAGGCATCTCCGAGGCGCAGAGCCTGCCGGCGCTGCTGGCGGCGTTCGGGCTGTCACCCTCGACCGGATACGGCGAGGTCCGCCTCACCGAGCTGTCGACCGAGGACGTGCTGGAAGCGTTCGATTCCGAGCTTTCCGCCGACTTCGAGCAGGTCACGGAGACCGAGATCGTGCCCGACGTCACAGCCCGCTACTACAGCGCCCCCGACAACCTGTTCTTCCTGGTGCTCGTGGCCCCGCCGTCGGCCTTCGAGGGCAAGGACCTCGAGTCGGCCAGAGGCATCGTTCCCGACAGCAAGACCGCCGTCGTGCTGGTGGCGCTGGACGCCTGAGGTCAGCGCTCGGGGACGAAGACCAGCTTCTGCTCCAGGTACTCGTCGATGCCGGTGAACCCGCCCTCGCGGCCGAGACCCGATTGTTTCACGCCACCGAACGGAGCGGCAGGGTTGGACACGAGGCCTGAGTTGAGCCCGACCATTCCGAACTCGAGTGCCTCTGCCA
Organism: Acidimicrobiia bacterium; assembly: GCA_013821025.1. Classification (GTDB taxonomy): domain Bacteria; phylum Actinomycetota; class Acidimicrobiia; order Acidimicrobiales; family Ilumatobacteraceae; genus JACDHN01. The sequence continues at coordinate 2,202 of JACDHN010000352.1, forward strand.
CTTTGATGCCGCGGTGCAGGCCCTCGGTGAAGACGTAGCCGACGAGGCCGTACTCGGTGGAGTTGGCCATGGCGATGACCTCGTCATCGGTGGTGAACGTCTGGATTGCGGCAACGGGTCCGAAGATCTCCTCGCGCACGATCGTCGAGCCGGCGTCGACGCCGGTCAGCACCGTGGGCTCGTAGAACCAACCCGGTCCCTCGACGACGTTGCCGCCTGTGAGGACATCGGCACCCGACTTGACGGCGTCGTCCACCATCTCACCGACGCCCTCTCGCGCCGTGCGTTCGATCAGCGGTCCGACGTCGACGTCCGGCTCGGTGCCACGCCCGACCTTCAGCGCGCCCATGCGCTCGGCCAGCCGGCGTGAGTACTCCTCGGCGATGTCGGAATGCACGTAAATCCGGTTGGCCGCCGTGCACGCCTCGCCGATGTTGCGCATCTTCGCCGTCATGGTGCCGTCCACGGCGGTCTCGAGATCGGCGTCGTCGAACACGATCAGCGGAGCGTTGCCGCCAAGTTCCATCGAAGTCCGCAGCACCTGATCGGCCGCCTGCTTGAGCAACACCTTGCCGACAGCCGTCGACCCGGTGAACGACACCTTGCGCAGCCGAGGATCCGTGATGATCGGTTCGGTCAGCGACTTGGAGCTGCTCGTCGGCAGCACCGACAGCACACCTTCAGGGAGACCTGCTTCGCCGAGCAGCTTCCCGAGCGCGAGCATCGACAGTGGCGTCAGCGTGGCCGGCTTGATGATGACGGTGCACCCGGCCGCCAGCGCCGGGCCGATCTTGCGGGTGCCCATGGCCAACGGGAAGTTCCACGGCGTGATCAGGTAGCACGGGCCGACCGGCTGACGCATCACCAGCAACCGTCCGCCGGCAACCGGGTTGCGCATGTAGCCGCCGTCGATCCGTGGTGCCTCCTCGGCGAACCAGCGGAAGAACTCTGCGGCGTACGTGA
>JACDHN010000353.1 GCA_013821025.1 Acidimicrobiia bacterium
TTGACGACATCTGGGGGATGAGCGCGCCGCGGGATGGCACCGGGCCGCTCGTCGAGGTCTATCCTGCTGCTGCTCTGGCTGCCTGGATGATCGATTGCAAGGATTACAAGAGCCCCGATCGGGACAAAGCGCGGGAGGCTCGTGAGGGCGTGGTCGCAGCGATCGACGCTTCAATATCCGATCACGTCGATCTCGCTCCAGTCCACGACCGATGCGTGCAGTCCGATCACGTGCTCGATGCGGTCGTCTGCGCGTTGGTTGTCCTTGCTTCGAAGGTTCGCTGTACGCATGAGCCAGAGGAGCAGCAGCGCAAGAACGCAGCCATCGAGGGTTGGATCCACCTTCCATCTCAACCACTCAACGAGGTCACAGCGAGGGCTGGACGGGAGTTGACTGAGGGCCGTTGACCTGACCAGATGGGGGACTGTCAGTCCGGGTGCCCGATCGATGCGACCACTTCGCCGGCTAGCTCGTCGCTCTACCAGATGGTGATTGGCTTTGGATGCGGGTGGTCGCGCAGCCGGCGATCTTTCGTGACGAGCTGCCATCCCAGTTCGATCGCCGTGGCGTAGATCTGTCGATCGGCGGGATCACGCGGGAACGTCGACGGCAACGCCACGGCCGTCGCGGCGATGGCCGGCGTGGTGGGGACGGTACGCACAGTGGCAGACAGGCGGTCGAGCCACGCGCGGACGGGCGCGCCAACGGTGATCCGCTCGTGCTCGGCGAGCCAGGCGAGCTCGAACCACGTCACGGAGGCGACTGCCAGCTCGTCAGCGGCGTCAACTGCCTCGGAAGCCGCTGCGCTGAGCTGGTCTGACTCGTCGGCTGACACCCAGTGCACGACGTGAGTGTCGAGCAGAATCGTTGTCACTGCGCGTTCCAGACCTCGCCGGTACTGAACAGTTCCTCGTCGGTGGCGTTGCTCACGGCGACCCCGGCGAAGAGGCCGCGCAGCGCGTGGCCGCCGCTTGCAGGCACCAGTCGAGCGACGGTACGCCCATGTTTGGTGATCTCGATCTCGTCGCCAGCTGCCACCTCGTCGAGCAGCGAGAGGATGTGTGCCTTCACCTGCGTAGCGGTCATCTGCCTGGGCATATGGTCATCCTAGCGGTCATCTCCGTGTCGTGACCGCCAGCCCTCGGTTTCATCGAGTCGCGCCGGGCGAAGTTCACGACGGGAGATCGGCGGCGATCGCATGGGAACATGGGCAGGTGCACGCCGGATCTGATCGTCTCGACTCTGTGATCGTCGGCGCCGGTTTCTCGGGCATGTACATGCTCCACCGGCTTCGCCAGGCCGGCTTCGCGGCGCGGGTCTATGAGGCGGGCTCCGACGTCGGCGGCACCTGGTTCTGGAACCGGTACCCGGGCGCCCGCTGCGACATCGAGAGCATGGATTACTCGTACTCGTTCGACCCCGAGCTGGAGCAGGAGTGGGAGTGGACGGAGCGCTACGCCACCCAGCCCGAGATCCTGCGCTACGCCAACCACGTGGCCGACCGGTACGACCTGCGCCGAGACGTCCAGTTCGACACGCGTGTCGAGACAGCGTGGTGGGACGACGGACAGGCGTGTTGGATCGTCACGACCGACGCCGGCGACCAGTTGACGGCGCAGTTCTGCATCATGGCGGTCGGGTGCCTGTCGACGGCCAAGACGCCCGAGGTGCCCGGGCTCGATCGCTTCGAGGGTCCGTGGTACCACACCGGCCGCTGGCCCCACGAGGGTGTCGACTTCACCGGCCAGCGGGTCGGGGTGATCGGCACCGGCTCGTCGGGCATTCAATCGATCCCGCTGATCGCCGAGCAGGCCGAGCACCTGACCGTGTTCCAGCGCACGCCGAACTTCTCCATGCCGGCCCGCAACGCGCCTCTCACCCCCGACTTCGTCGAGCAATGCAAGGCCGACTACCCGGAGCGCCGGGAGTTGGCGCGCCGTTCACGAGTCGGCGTGCCGCTGGGAGTGCCGACCGAGGAGCTCGCCACGCAGGCGGACGCCGATGAGCGCGAGCAGCGCTTCTGCGCTGGTTGGGAGAAGGGGACGTTGTTCGGACTCTCGGCAACGTACGCCGATCTGCTGATCGACAAGGCGGCCAACGAGACCGTCGCCGAGTTCGTTCGCCAACGCATCCGCGAGATCGTCCATGACCCGGAGACGGCGGAGATGCTGGCACCGAAGGATCATCCGTTCGGGACCAAGCGCCCGTGCCTCGACACGGGCTACTTCTCCACGTTCAACCGCGACAACGTGGCGCTCGTCAACGTGCGCAAGGATCCGATCGCCGAGATCACCGCGCACGGTCTGCGAACCGCCGACACCGAGTACGACCTCGACGCGCTCGTGTTCGCCACCGGGTTCGATGCGATGACCGGACCGCTGCTCGGTATCGATATCCGTGGTCGGAACGGGGTGGCGCTGCGTGAGCGTTGGGCCGAGGGGCCTCGCAGCTACCTCGGTGTGAGCGTCGCCGGGTTCCCCAATCTGTTCACGATCACGGGTCCAGGCAGTCCCTCGGTTCTCAGCAACATGATGGTGTCGATCGAGCAGCACGTCGATTGGATCGTCGACTGCGTGACGTTCGCACGTGATCGTCGCTCCACGACGATCGAGGCCACCGCAGAGGCCCAGGACGTGTGGGTCGACCACGTGAACGAGGTCGCCGCGTTCACGCTTCTCCCGACGGCGAACTCCTGGTACATGGGCGCCAACGTCCCCGGCAAGCCTCGGGTGTTCATGCCGTACATCGGCGGCGTCGACGTCTACCGCCAGATCTGCGACGACGTCGCCGCCAAGGACTACGAGGGCTTCACGCTCGCCTGACCCGTCGCCAGCGGCGGCGTCTTTCACGACCCGGTCGGGCGTCTGGCGGTGCGGTGTCAGCCGGGAGGGGCAGCAGCGGCTGCCGGCGGGGTGTCGCCGGTGTCGCTGGTGTTGCTGGTGTTGCTGGTGTTGCTGGTGTTGCTGGCGTCGCTGGAGGAGTCTGCCGCCCGTGGCGCGCCGTCAGAAGACGTCCCGTCCTGCGCCCGAGCCGTGGCGCCGGACTCGTCGTCACGCTCTTGGATCGGCGGTGAGGCCTCGCTCTGGACAACCGTGCCCTCGCGCTCAACGGTGGCAGCGGGATTGGTGAGGTTGGCGCCGCTGCCGGGGTCGAACAGGTG
>JACDHN010000097.1 GCA_013821025.1 Acidimicrobiia bacterium
GTCGAGCGGCGGCGGCTGGTCAACGGTTACGTGCCCTACCTCGGCGCGCCGGGGTACGACGAGATGTTCATCGAAGCTGGTTTCGGTGACCTGGTGGCGTTCGCGATCACTCGGCCGGACGCCAAGGAGATCGCTGCCCGAGTCCCCCTGGAGCTGCTCGACGCAGTCGGTCTCGTCGGCTCTGCCGCCGAGATCCGAGCGCGCGTCGCCGAGTACGAAGCGGTCGGCATACGAGAGCTCGGGTTGGTTGTCCCCCCGCTCGACACACCGAGCGGACTGCTGACGCTGAAGTCGCTGGCGCCCTGATCAACCAGCCTGCTCGAGCACCTCGACGAGCCGCTCGTCGGCCAGCTCGGCCATCTCCAACAGCAGGTCGGCGTCAGGTGCGCCGTCCACGCTGCCATCCGCTTGGACCGAGGAGATCAGCCCGTCGCGCTCCCAGAAGATGATCTGGCTGGTGATCTCGAGTGTCAATGGTTCGGTGATCTCGACAACGAGGTCCATGGCGAACGCCCGGTCGCCGATCGGAGGGCTGTCGCCCTCGGAGATCCGCACTTTTCCAACGGCTTCACCGGCGTCGAAACTGACCTCGGCACACTTGTCGACCACGTCGACGAGCACCCCGAAGTCGGGGCTGTCCTCGCTCGGAACCGAGATCTCGTGCGTGAAGCTCTGGCGTTCGGCGAGCTCGCCACTGGCGAACTTACGCTTGGCCGTCCTGTTGGCCGCGTCGTCGCCCTCGAAGCGCCCGATCAAGTCCTTGCACTCGTCGCTGGTGTCGAGGTCGTCCGGGCTGATCTCGTCGGTGTCGTCGTCTTCGGAATCCTCCGTGTAGCCGTCGCCGAGATCCTCCTTTGTCAGCAGAGCATCTTCGAGCTGCGACTCGGTGAGGTCGGGCGCAGCTTCCTCGTCGTCGCCGAGGGCGAGGAACCGCACGGCGCCGCCGATCAAGGCCAGCAGCACCAGGCCCGACAGCACCAGTGGGACCTTGGACCTCCCAGGTCGTTGGCCCGGCGGCTGCCCGGGACCCTGCGGCGGGTACGAACCGGGCGGAGGAGGCGGTGGCGGCATGTTGCTCACGGCGATGGAACGTACTCAGCGCAGGAGCGGACGTCGAGGCCGATGTCGAGGACGGGAGCCGAGTGGGTGAGCTCGCCGACGGCGATGAAGTCGACGCCGGTCTCACCGACAGCCCGAGCCCGCTCAATGGTCAGCTTACCGCTGGCCTCGAGACGCACGGCGAGGGCGTTGGCATCCCGATAGGCGACGGCCTCGACCAGACCGGCGACGTCGAAGTTGTCGAGCAGCACCTCGTCGGCACCGGCGTCGATCGCCTCGGCGAGGCCGGCGAGGGAATCGACCTCGATCTCCACACGGATCGTGGCCTCCAGCGACTTCACGAGTCGGAACGCCTCGGCCACACCACCGGCAGCGGCGACGTGGTTGTCCTTGACGAGCGCCATGTCGGAGAGCGCCATGCGGTGGTTGGTCCCGCCTCCGCAGCGCACGGCGTACTTCTCGAGGGCCCTCAGCCCGGGAGTCGTCTTGCGGGTGTCGCGCACGACGGCCCCCGTGCCGTCCAAGGCGTCGGCCCACCGTCTGGTCAGCGTGGCCACGCCCGAGAGGTGGCACAGCAGGTTCAGGGCGCTGCGCTCAGCGGTCAACAACAGCCGCGTCGGCGCGATCACGCGAGCGATGTCCTGGCCCGGCGACACCCACGCACCGTCGTCGACGAGGTACTCCATCTCACTGGCGCCGTCGCCGCACACGGCCTCGATCACGGCGTTGGCCACGGCCAGCCCGGCGACGACGCCCTCGGCTCGGGACCCGAACGTCGCGACGCTGCGCTGGTCGGCGGCGACGGTGGCCACCGTGGTGACGTCCACGCCTCCCAGAAGGTCCTCGGTGACGGCCGCCCGGACGACGGCAGCGACAGCGTCGGGGTCGAGGCCCCCCACGTACAGACGTACGCGGGTGTTGTTCGACAACGGGAAGAACGTGAACATCCAGCCTCCTCAGGCTCCCGGCGGGACGCCGGTCACCGCGATCTCGCCGTCTTGCAGCGCTACGCCGAGATGAGTGAGCCAGATGTCGCGAGACTCGCCGTAGTCGGTGCGCCGATGACAGCCCCGAGACTCGGTGCGGGTCTTGGCGGCAGCCGCCACGGCGGCGGCCACGGTCAGCACGTTCGTAGCCTCCCAGGCGTCGCGAGACGGCGTCACGCCGACCGTCGCCTTCCCCGCTACAGCGTGCAACTGCTCGACGGCCGCTGTCAGAGAGCCGGCGTGTCGCAACACGCCGACATTGTGCGACATGGCGCTGCGCACGTCGCGCCGTCGCTCGGGCTCGAGCAGCGCTTCGGTCCCGTCCGGCGCTTCCCCGGGATCGACGCGCTCGGGCAGCTCCCACTCGAGGTCGCGGCCGAGGTTCGTGCCGGCGACGACGCTCTCCGTGAGGCTGTTCGACGCCAGGCGGTTCGCGCCGTGAACGCCCGTTGCCGACACCTCGCCGACGGCGAACAGACCAGTCATTGCGGTGCGGCCGTCGAGGTCGGCACTGATCCCCCCACAGGCGTAATGAGCCGCGGGCGCCACGGGGATGCGTTCGCAGGCCGGATCGATGCCTGCATCGCGACAGGCCGCGGTGATCGACGGGAAACGCTCGTAGAACCGCTCGCCGAGGTGGGTGGCGTCGAGGTAGACGTGATCGTCCACTCCCGCCGGCGCCTCGGCCATACGGGCGCTGATCGCTGCGGCAACGACATCGCGGGGCGCCAGATCCTCCTGAGGATGGACACCCTCCATCACGCGGCGTCCTGCGGCGTCGAACAGGATCGCCCCCTCGCCCCTGACCGCCTCGCTGACGAGTGCCTGCTGGCCCCGGGCGTCGGGACCGCGCCACATCACGGTGGGGTGGAACTGCACGAACTCGGCGTCGGTCACGGCCAGACCTGCGCGCAGCGCCATCGCCAGCCCGTCGCCCGTGACGGCCGGCGGATTGGATGTGCTGGCGAAGATCTGACCGTAGCCGCCGGTCGCCAGCACGACGGCCCTGGCGGTGACATCACCCACCGAGAAAACGTGACCAGCGGCGTCAGTCACGGCGATTCGCACGCCGGCGGTCTGGCGCTGCCCGTTGGCGTTCTGGCCGACGAGCAGATCGAGCGCGAACGACCACTCCATCACCTCGACACCAGCAGCGATCGCCGACTGGTCGAGCGTCCGCTGCACCTCCCGCCCGCTCTGGTCGCCACCCGAATGCACGATGCGGTTGTGGCTGTGGCCACCCTCCCGGGTGAGTGCCACGCCGCGGCCGTCGGCGTCGGGGTCGAAGGCCGCCCCGAGCCGCATCAGATAACGGATCGCCCTCGGCGCCTCCTCCACCAGGCGTCTCACCACGCCCTCGTCGCACAGCCCTGCTCCGGCGGCGAGCGTGTCGGCCACGTGGTGCTGCAGCGAGTCGGTGGGTCCCAGCACGCCCGCCAACCCGCCCTGCGCCCATGCCGTGCTCCCGGCGCTCAACACGTCCTTTGTGACGACCAGCACGTCGCGCACCGGTCGTGCGGCCAGCGCTGCCGACAACCCGGCCGCCCCCGAGCCAAGCACGATCACGTCGACGTCGTGCGTCCACGTCGGCTCAGGCGCGCCCAACCGGTTGGGAATGCTCATGACGTTCTGATCACTCGCCGGTCGGCGAGGGGGTCCCGATGGCGATCATCCGCTCGACCGAACGGCGGGCGCGGTCGGCAATGTCGGGCGCCACGTGCACCTCGTCGACACCCTCCCGCAGCGACCGCAGCAACTTGGCCGGGGTGATCATCTTCATGTACTTGCACACCGCCGCCCGATTGACGGGCTCGAAGATGGTGATCGGATTCTCCTTACGGAGGCGGTGCAGCATGCCGGTCTCCGTGGCGACCAGCACCTTGCGAGCCTTCGACGATCTGGCGGCGTCGACCATGCCACCCGTGGACAGGATCTTGGTGCGCCCTTCGGGAACGGCGCCCGAGGACGCCAGGTACAGCGCGCTCGTGGCACACCCGCACTCTGGGTGGATGAACAGCTCGGCGTCGGGCTCGGCCTCCACCCTCGCCCGCAGCTCGGCACCGTTGATGCCGGCGTGCACGTGGCACTCACCCATCCAGATGTGCATGTTCTGGCGACCGGTGATCCGCTGCACATGGGCACCGAGGAACTGGTCGGGGCAGAACAACACCTCTTGGTCCTCTGGGATCGACGCCACCACCTCGGCGGCGTTGGACGACGTGCAGCAGATGTCCGTCTCGGCCTTGACCTCGGCTGTCGTGTTGACGTAGGAGACGACGACAGCGCCGGGGTGCTCGGCCTTCCACTCCCGCAGCAGCTCCCCGTTGATGGAGTCGGCCAGGCTGCATCCGGCTCGCTCGTCGGGGATCAGCACCGTGCGGTCGTAGGCCAAGATCTTGGCCGTCTCGGCCATGAAGTGCACGCCGCAGAACACGATGGTCGTGGCGCCCGCACCGGCCGCCACTCTTGACAGGCCGAGCGAGTCGCCCACATGGTCGGCCACGTCCTGGATCTCGGGAAGCTGGTAGTTGTGAGCCAGGATGACTGCGTCGCGGACTCTTGCCAGGTCGCGCACCTGATCGACCCAGTCGCTGGGGAGCACATCGACGGGCGCATCGACGTGGCCACGAATCGTCGCCGTGTCAGTCACGATCCCAGCTTACGGGCTGAACGTTTCGGGGGTACCCGAGGCAGAATGGTGTGATGCCCGAGACACTCGCCGAGAAGGTGTGGGAGCGCCACGTCGTGCGCCGCGTGCCCGGCGAGGCCGACCTGCTGTACATCGACCTGCACCTCGTCCACGAGGTCACGAGTCCCCAGGCGTTCGAGGCGTTACGGCTGGCGGGGCGTCGGGTCCGCCGGCCCGAACTGACCATCGCCACCGAGGACCACAACGTGCCGACGGAGCACATCGACCGTCCGATCGCCGAACCGGTCTCGGCCAAGCAGGTGGACACGCTGCGCTCCAACGCCGCCGAGTTCGGGATCGTGAACTTCCCGATGGGCCATGACCACCAGGGCATCGTGCACATCATCGGTCCCGAACAGGGACGCACGATGCCCGGTATGACCATCGTCTGCGGCGACAGTCACACCGCCACGCACGGCGCCTTCGGGGCGCTGGCCTTCGGCATCGGAACGTCGGAGGTCGAGCACGTGCTCGCCACCCAAACGCTGCCCCAGGCTCGCCCGAAGTGGATGGCAGTGACAGTTGACGGACAGCTACCCGAGAGCGTGACGGCAAAGGACGTGATCCTCGCCATCATCGGCCGCATCGGCACCGGCGGCGGGATCGGCCATGTCGTGGAATATCGAGGCTCGGCCATTGAGGCACTGTCCATGGAGGGCCGCATGACCGTGTGCAACATGTCGATCGAGGCCGGCGCGAAGGCCGGGCTGATCGCCCCCGACGACACGACGTTCGAGTACCTGCACGACCGGGAGCACGCGCCGTCCGGCGCGGCGTGGGACGAGGCCGTCACCGACTGGCGCTCACTGCGCACCGACGAGGGCGCCCACTTTGATGCCGAGGTTCGTCTCGACGCCGCCGGCCTGCGTCCCCAGGTCACGTGGGGGACGAACCCAGCCCAGGTGACAACGCTCGACGACGATGTCCCGTCACCGGACGACTTCGCCGACCCGACCACCCGAGACACCGTGGCCAGGGCTCTCGAGTACATGGGCCTGGCGCCCGGCACGGCGATGCGCGACATCGCCGTGGACACCGTATTCATCGGTTCGTGCACGAACGGTCGCATCGAAGACCTGCGCGCCGCCGCAGCCGTGCTCGACGGCCGTACCGTGGGCGCCAAGCGGCTGATGGTGGTGCCGGGCAGCCACGCCGTCAAGGCGCAGGCCGAAGCGGAGGGGCTGGCAAGCATCTTCGTGGCCGCCGGCGCCGACTGGCGAGAGCCCGGCTGCTCCATGTGCCTGGCGATGAACCCCGACAAGCTGGCGCCTCAGGAACGGGCGGCCAGTACGAGCAATCGCAACTTCGAGGGGCGCCAGGGCCGGGGCGGTCGCACCCACCTCGTCTCGCCTCGCGTTGCTGCGGCCACAGCCGTCGCCGGTCGCCTCGCTGCCCCGGAGGATCTGTAATGCGGGCGGTACGCGTGCTCACCGGCACGGGCGTGCCACTACGCCGCTCCGACGTCGACACGGATCAGATCATCCCCGCCGAGTGGCTCAAGCGCGTCGAGCGCACCGGGTTCGAACGTGGGCTGTTCGCCAACTGGCGCGACGATCGCAACTTCGTACTCAACGACGAGCGATACGCCGGCGCCACGATTCTCGTCACGGGGCCGGCATTCGGAGTCGGCTCGTCGCGCGAGCACGCCGTGTGGGCGATCCAGCAGGCCGGTTTCGGCGCCGTGCTGGCCCCCAGCTTCGGCGACATCTTCGCCAACAACTGCACGAAGAACGGGCTCGTCGCAGCAGTGCTGCCCGACGCCGTGATCACCGGGATCTGGGAGGCCATCGAGACCGACCCGTCGACAACCGTCGTCGTCGACGTGGAGCGTCGCACCGTCGAGTTGCCGGCGGCGGACATCGCCTGCCAGTTCCCGATGGACGAGTCCACCCGGGAGCGGTATCTGCACGGCCTCGACGACGTGGCCATCACGCTGACGTACGCCACGGATGTGGATGCCTACGAGGCCGCGCGCCCATCCTGGTTGCCCACCTGAGTCTCAGGTATCGCGACAGCGGAACGACGCCTGCACAGCGACGCCGGACTCGGTGGATCCGCGGAACTTGCCGCTCGTACGCCCCGGCGCAAACGTGACGACACCCGTGGCGGCGACGGTACCCTTGCCGAAGCGAGCAGTGAGCTGGGCGCCGTTGGCGTTGGCATCGCGGGCGTTGCGCACGACGAGTTCGAATGCCTGCAGGCGGCCCGATCCGTCGCCGGCGACGTCGCTCTCGAGGCGTACCACGTAGCGGTCTGTGTCGGGCGACACGACGCCCGAGCAGTGAGCGGGCGCACGCGTGTCGGCAGGATCGATGTCGCCGAGATCCTTTCGATCGGCGTTCAACGTGCCGTCTCGCTCGCCAACGCCGTTCTCGGCGCCCGCACCGGCGACGACGCGGACGCGCAGGACGCCGAGCTCTGGCGTGCCGGGGTTCGATGTCGTCGTGGTCACGTCGGAAGGTTTTTCACCGCAGCGGAACGATCCCCGGACCTGGGTGTTACGACCGTCGGTGATGGTGAAACTGCCCTGGCGCAGTCGCTCGTCGTCGATGGTGAGTCTGCCGGTCAGCTTCTGCTGACGCTGACGGCCGTCGATGAGCAGGACGTCGACGTCGAACTCACCTGGCTCCCGCACCCGGCCGACCGCCGTCAGCTCCACCGACAGCACGGTTCGGTCGTCCTTGACCCGCCGCAGGTCGGTGACGCCGACCCGGAACGGGCCGTCACCGCCGGTCAGACCTGTGCACACGGCGAACACCGAGGATTCGTTGACATCGTCGCCTGCCGCCGTCACATCCAGCTCTACCCGGTCCGTGTAGCGCGGTGCCGAGGACTGCAGATCGACGACGACGATGCCGTCTTGCACCATTGCCCGGTCGCTGCGCGCACCGAGTAGTCCCGACGCTGTCGACGTGTCGCCGCTCGGATCGTCGTCACCCCCGCACGTCGTGGTGAGCAGGCACACCGCGGCGATCGCTGCGATCCTGCCCGGCATCCGGCCGACCCTACTGTTCATGCCGCGGCGCCCTACTGTTCATGACGCGGCCGGCGAAGGCGCTGGAGCTTACGTGGCCGTGTCGGCGGCGAAGTCTTCCAGTCGGTGCAGTCGGGGGTCGTTGCTGAAGACTTCGATGGCCGAGTCGGTCGGCAGCCGCAGTCCTCGCTGCAGGATGCGGGTCTGGGTGTGCTGGTTGTACTCCACGAGCGTGATGGCCCAGCCGTCACGACCGGCACGTGCCGTACGCCCGGAGCGGTGAAGGTAATCCTTGGCGTCCTTCGCCGGCTCGTAGTGGATCACGGCGCCGATGTCGTCGATGTCGATGCCCCTGGCGGCCACGTCGGTGGCCACGAGCACCGCCAGCTCGCCGCGGGCGAACTGGCGCATCGCCCGTTCGCGCTGGGACTGTGCCAGATCGCCGTGGATCGCAGCGGCGTCGACGCGAAGGTCGGACAGCGATCGGGCGACCCGATCGCAAAGACGCTTCGTCTGGCAGAACAGGAGCAACTTGGGGATCCCCTTGCCGATGGCACCAACAACGCGGTCCTTGTCCATGTGGTGCACGGCGAGGAACAGGTGATGCATCGTGCCAACAG
>JACDHN010000354.1 GCA_013821025.1 Acidimicrobiia bacterium
GCCGGCCGAGGCGAGGGCAGCGCCGAGCCGACGGGTCGCAGCCACCGGCACAGGGCCTGGCTTCACGGTTCCGATTGCGGACTCCAGGTCGTCGGCGATCCAGTCGACGTCGGCATCGAGACGGGCAACGAGCGCCCGGCGTTCGCCAACCCGGGCACCCAACTCGCGACGGAGATCGTCGATGCCCTCGCCAGTGCGGGCGGAGACACCGAACAGGCGCACTCCTTTTCCCTTGCCCGTGATCTTGCCCAACAGTCCCGGCGTTGCGATGTTCAGACCGTCGGCCGTGAGCAGCCGACCGAGATCCTCCAGCGCCTCTCGCCTGGCATCCGCCGGCAGCGTATCGACGTGGTTGAGGGCGACGAGCGTCACGTCGGCATGCCCGGCGAAGCGACGCAAGTAGCCCTCGTGAAGCGCAGCGTCGGCGTACTTCTGCGGATCGACCACCCAGATGAACACGTCGACGACATGCACCATGCGATCGACCTCCTGGCGGTGGCCGGCCGACGTCGAGTCGTGGTCGGGGAGGTCGAGCAGGACGAGACCCGCCAAAGCCGGCTCGATGACGACAGCGTACCGGCGCACGCCGAGCCAGTCGAGCAAACCAGCAGTGTCGGCGCCGAGGGTCCCATCGGCGGTGAACACGGCGGCCTGCGTGCTCGCCGTCGTCGGTCGGCGCACACCCACCGTCGCCAGGTCACTGCCGGCCAGCGCGTTGAACATCGACGACTTGCCGCTGCCGGTCGCCCCGGCGAGCGCGACCACGGTGTGTGTGGCGCCGTGTTCGAGCCGCTCATCCGCCCGTTTCGCCGTCGCTGCGGTGCGAACCGCCACGTCGGGCGGCAGACGCCCTTGTGCGAGCGCGGCGATCTCGCCGAGCAGGTCGAGGCGCTCCCGCAGCCGCTCACCGCCCCGCCCGACGGAGACTGTAGGCGACGACGCCGGTGCGATCATCGCCCCGTAACCCCTGTACGCAACCGCTCCGCCAGCCGGCGCAGCCGCCCGACATCGTCCTGCTGGCGATGCGGATCCAGCGCCGCAGCGAACCGGGCCACTTCGGCCTCGAGGAGCTGTCCGACCCGTCGTTCCAGATCGGCTCGAGCCTCGGTGGTCAGCCGGCGCACCGCCTGGTCGCCGAGCAATGCCTCCAGCAGCTTCTGCCCGACGGCCGACGTGCCACCGGCAATGGCCACCTCGGCGCCGGTCAAACCGCCCGTCTGGGAGAACACGCCGACCATCAACACGAGCGCCACGCCATTGACGCCGTACGACAGCACTCTCGCAGAGAGCTGCTTGCCGCGGCTCTCGCGGCGCAGCAAATCGAGCACGCCTGCCTGCCAATCGCGCACCATGCGGGCGGCCCGCTCGTCGAGCTCCGCTGACGGCCGGGTGAGATCGATGCCTCGGTCACCGGCCTCGCGCATCAGGGCGCCACCGGCTCCTTGCGAACGCCATTGTCCGACGACTTCATCGACGGCCTGAGCCGTCCGTTCGAGGACCACCATCTCGACGCCGGAGTTGACCGCACCCTGGAACCGTTCGGTGTTCCGGGGGCGCCCGGTGACGGCGGACGTGACGCGGTCACGCAGCCGACCGATCGTCGACTGCAACTGGCGCAGGAGCTCTCCGGTGCCGAGCAGCTCCTGCCAGCGGGCCAACACCTCTCCCCGCATGACCGTGCCGTCGCGCACGTCCGTGGCGATGTTCCAAACAGCGCGGTCGAAGCCGTCGCCGAGCCGATCCTCCATCCAGCCGAGCATCGCTCCCTGGTACTCGACCGCCGCGGCCACCCGGTCGCTGCGTGCGGCCAGCTCAGCGATCGTGCCTGCCAGCGTGCGACCGACGAGCTCGGCGCGGGCGCGCTTGTCGGCGGCGAGGGTTCCGAGCCAGGCCCGTAGCGGCTCCACGGCCGACCTGGGGAGCAGCCCGTCGACGAGCTCTTGCTCCTCGATGGTGAACACCGGTGCCGTACCGAGACCCTCCGTGCGCAGCATCTCGGCGAGGTGCGGTCCGATCTCGGACGCCGCACCCGGCGGCACGCGGTTGAGCACGAGGGCGATGCCCACGCCCCTGGCTACGGCACGGCGGAGGAACTCCCAGGGCACAGCATCGGCGTAGCGGGCGGCAGTGGTGACGAACACCCAGAGGTCGGCGGCATCGAGCAGTTGGGCTGCCGCCGCCCGGTTTGCGTCGACCACCGAATCGATGTCGGGGGCGTCGATCACGGCGAGCGTGGCCGGCACGGTCTCGCGGGTGACGAGCTCGATGTGCCCTGTCGTCGCTTCATCACGGGACCCCTCTGTTGAGCCGCCACGCACCCTGGCCAGGCCGGGCAGGATTCGGTCGCCGTCGAACCAGCTGGCGGCATCCGGGTGGTGGACGAGCACCGGGCTCCGCGTCGTCGGACGGAGCACGCCGGGTCGGCTGACCTCGTCACCGACGAGACCGTTGACGAGCGTCGACTTGCCGGCGCCCGTCGATCCACCGACAACCGTCAGCACGGGGGCATCGACGTCTCGTAGGCGTGGCAGCACGTAGTCATCGAGCTGGCGGACCGCGGAAGCGGCCTGCTCCCTGGCCTCATCGGCGCCGGGAAGGTCCAGCGACATCGGCACGCGGTTCAGCGCGTCGCGGAGCTCGGTCGCCGTCGCCAGCAGGTTGTCGGTGTCGATGATGATCCCCTTCGAGTCGACCCGCCCGGGATCGGATCAGGCGTCCCTGATCATGCCCTCACGCTGCACGACCGGATCCTTGTCGCTCCACGGGAAGTTGATCCACAGGTCCGTGCGGCGCCACACGTAGTCGCAGTGCACGACGGAGTGTGACTTCTCGTAGAGCACTGCAGAGCGCACCTCGGCAACCTGACCTTCGCAAAACTCGTGGACACTGCGCAGCGTGTGGCCCGTGTCGGCCACGTCGTCGGCGATCAGGATCCTGGCGTGGCCCAGATCGAGGAAGTCTGGGGCCGGCGGCAGGATGCGCGGCACCTCGAGGCGCTCATCGACGCCCGTGTAGAACTCGACGTTCATGGAATACACGTTCTTGATCGCAAGGGCGTAACCGAGCGCCGCTCCGATCAGCAGCCCGCCCCTGGCGATCGACAGGATCATGTCGGGCTCGTAGTGGTCGTCGGCCACCGTCTCGGCGAGC
>JACDHN010000355.1 GCA_013821025.1 Acidimicrobiia bacterium
CGTCCGCACGGGGTCGTGGCGGCTGCCGATCATCGCCTCGGCGCTCTGGGTCGTCGTGGCGCTCGTCGGTGGCGTGATCTACCCGGCCATCGTGCAGCGCCTGATCGTGCGCCCGGACCAGCAGACTCGAGAGGAGCCGTACCTGGATCGCAACATCACCGCCACCCGGGATGCGTTCGGCATCGGCGACGTCACGGTGATGGGGCCAACGGAGTTCTCGTCGCTGAACGTCGAGGAGATCGAGTCCGATCTCGAGCCGCTGCGCAACGTGCGTCTGCTCAACCCCTCGCAGATGCAGTCCCGGTTCCGCGTCGACCAGGGCCAGGACGCAGGGCTGATCATCAACGACCTCGACGTCGACCGCTATGTCGTCGATGACGAGCAACGCCAGGTGCTCGTCGCCGCGCGTGAGCTGGACCTCAGTGGCATCCCCAACCGCAGCTGGCAGGGTCAGCACCTCATCAGCACGAGAGGGTGCGGGCTGGTGATGGCGTCCTCCAGCCAAGTGCTGGAGAACGACAGGCCCGACTACCGGCGTATCGAGCTGGAGCGGCCAGAGCTGTACTTCAGTCCAGAGCTCGGCGGTTACGCGATCACGAACACCGATCAGGTGGAGCGAGGATGTGAGGAGGACGTGCAGGATGCCGGTGCCGAGCTCGGCGACTACCAGGGCACCGATGGCGTGCGCATGTCGTCGTTCGTTCGTCGCGCGGCGTTCGCCCTGGCGTTCCTCGACTACAACGTGCTTGGCTCCCAGGCCATCAACGACGACTCGCAGATGCTGTGGATCCGCGATGTCGAGGAACGGGTTCGCAAGCTGGCGCCGTTCCTGTCGTACGACGGCGACCCGTACCCGGTGCAGCTCGAGGATCGCGCAGTCTGGGTGATCGACGCCTTCACGACCACGTCGCGGTATCCCTACGCCCAGCGCGTTGGCAACGTGCAACTCGGAGACAACACGGGGCTGTCGAGTTCGGACAACTACGTGCGCAACTCCGTGAAGGCCGTGGTCGACGCGTACGACGGATCGGTCACGTTCTACGTGGTCGACGACGCCGACCCGATCCTGAAGGCGTGGCAGAACGCCTACCCCGACCTGTTCACGCCCGGCGATGAGGTGCCCGAAGAGCTGCTCGAGCACTTCCGCTTTCCCGAGGACCTGTTCCGAGTGCAGACCGAGCTGTACTCGAAGTACCGCCTGGAGTCGGCCGACTTCTTCGATCGCGAGGGGGCTTGGTCGGCGGCCCAAGCACCGGGCGTCGAGCCGCGGGTTTCTGGTGCCGACCTGACGACGCCGGTCTCGACGGGCGGCGGTACGCCGAGCGACACGAGTGACTTCGCCACCGAATCGGGCGCGCAACGGTTCACGCCGTACTACACGTTCTTCCGACCGCCCGACGGCGAGTCGCAGTTCGTGCTGATACGCCCAATGGTGGAGTTCTCGAGCGATGACCAGCGCCGGGCGCTGCAGGCTTACATGACCGTCTCGAGTGACCCCGACAACTACGGGCAGCTCGTGGCGTACACGGTGGCACCAGTCAACGGCGAGCTGCCTGACGGACCGCTGGACGTGAGCAGCCAGATCGAGTCCACGACCGAGATCAGCCGCGAGATCACGTTGCAGAACCAGGCGGGTGGTGGCACTGAAGTGCGCTTCGGCGACTTGCAACTGGTTCCGATCGGCAACGGGTTGCTGTACGTGAGGCCGTTCTATGTGGCCGTTGCACAGGCCTCGCAGCAGGTGGCCTCGGTGACCGAGTTCCGGTACGTGATCGTCACCTACAACGGTCGAGCGGCGTTTGGCGAGTCGCTCGAGGATCCGCTTTCGCAGTTGTTCCCCGGCTTCGATGCCGATATCGGCGACCGCATCGCCGCGCCGTCCGATCCTGACGCCGCTCCGACCGATCCAGGCTCGACCGATCCCGGCACCACCGACCCGCCGTCGACCGACGAATCGACACCGCCGGGCGACAGCACTCCGCCGGGCGACACGACGCCCGATCCAGGCGCGAACGCCACTCCGGAGGAGCTGCTCGAGCAGGCCGACCAGCTGCTCATAGAGGCCGACGATGTGCTACGCGAATCGGGCGACCTCGGCGAGTACCAACGCCTAGTTCAAGAAGCCGGCGTCCTCATCGACCGTGCCCTCACCGCCCTCGCCGAACCCTGACCTTCCACCGAGCGTTCTGGGTGCGGTTTCTTTCAGGTGCTGGAAAGAATCGCGCCCAGCTTCGCGCCCAGTCGGGCTTGTGATCAGCGTGAGGCGCGGCGGAGCTGCTCGGCCAGGCGGGCCAGATCCTCGCGGAAGGCGATCTGATACCGCGCCTGCTCGTTGGCGAGCCGCTCCTGGCCCGATCGCAGCTCGTTGGTCCTGGCCGGATCGGGCTCGTCACCGTCTGGGGTTCGACTCGTCAGCGTCTCGATGTCGTTGCCCAGTTCGGTGATCTGGTTGGCCAACTCCGTGGACACCGACGTGATTCGCTCGTCGAGCGCCGTGAGCTGCGTGCGCAGCTGCTCGTGCTGGGTGCTCCAATCGGTGAGCTGGGCAGCAACGTCGTCGAGGCGTTTCGTAAGGTCATCGATCCCCGGTTGCATCGACCCGCTGGTGCCGGCCGACTCGAGTCGGTCGCCGAGGTTGGAGAGCCGGCCAGCGAGCTCGTTGAACGACGCCACCTGTTCGTGCGTCGCCGAGTTGGTCGACTCGATGGAATCCAGCCGCGCCGACACGTCCTCGCGGTTGCCCTTCGCCTTGTCGAGGTGCTCGCGCATGTGGCGCACTTGCTCCTTGATGCGCTCCATCTCTAGGGGGTCGACTCGTGGCTTGCGGAACAGTCCCATGGCGTCCCCGACGCTAGTGCCGCGTCGCCTAGCCGTGGCGGAACGCATCCATTCGCGACCGCCTCGGTGCTCACCCGGAACAGTGAGACCTGAGGGCGATCTTCGACAGTCTGACTCACAGTTCGGCGCGTGAGCGGAGCGTCGAGGGTGGGGAGGGTGGTGACGGACGACACGTTCCGATAGCTTGACTTGAAGTTAACTTCAACTCCTAGGGTAAGGGTTATGAGTGATTTCAATTCGTGGATGGCGTTGCGCAGCGCAGCGCAGCAGGGCGATGCGCCGAAGTTCGTCGGAAAGGGGACGTGGC
>JACDHN010000356.1 GCA_013821025.1 Acidimicrobiia bacterium
ATCAGCGGGCACGAACGAGTCGAGCGATCTCGCCTCACGCACCGAGCCGCTGTCGACCACGGCTGTATCGGCGAGGATCATCGAGTCGACGCCGCCCTTGCCGTAGACGACGAGCCGGCGCGTGCCGGGTCCATCGAACGCGTCCGAGCCGACGCCGGGGAGCGTCCCCGTCGGGCGGCGCTCGATCGTCGTGACGAGCAGCGACGTGGGCGCGGCCGTGCTCTCTGACGACGCCACGGAATCGTTCGATGGTCCGGCCGTGAGATCGTCATCGTCCCGCGCGTCGCCCGAGGAGACCACGACGACGCCGACCATCAGCGCCACGATCGCAGCACCGGCCGTGATCCCCGAGCCGCTGACACGTCGCCGATCAGGCGTCGCAACGGGTCGTTGCACTCTGGGGGCGTTGCGTAGCGGTGGATCCGACGCGTTCGATGGAGCCGATGAGATCGATGGAGCAGTCGATTGCGTCGATGAGGTCGCGGGTGCCGATGGCGCGTGGTCCGGCGGGGCCGGCGTCTCGACGGTGGCGGGATGGTCGGTAGCGGTCACGGTCGGTCGGGGGAGCTCACTGATGCTCGGCACGTCGGGGTAGCGCTCGACGGACGTGGTGCGAACCGCGTGCGCCAGCCCCTCGTCGGCGTCGACGACGATCCCGCTCAACCAACCGGCGTCGAGGCCACCCTCGTCGAGGAGGCCCGCCAGGGCGTCCAGGGCCACGGTCGCCTGGCGAGCGGTGCCGGTGGACGCGTCGCGGCGCGGCGTTTCGCTGGCGACGGGTGCCGTGCCGGCGTCGCGCACCTGCACGATCGCGACGTCCCACGTCTGGAGTTCGGCGCGCACGATCGCGACGTAACTGCCGACGGCGAGTCGACCACCGTCCACGTCACGGTCGTCCCCCATCGCGTGCACGGTACTCCTGTGCCGAAGCGCCTGGTCTGCGCCGGCGGGCCCTCGCAGGAGGCGGCTCAGACATCCCAGGGGTGGTAGCTGTCAAGCGGCATTGGGGATCTTCTTGGTGAGGGTGTTCTCGGGGCGGTGGGCCCAGGCGGTGTGTTCGTCGTAGCTGGTGCCGTGGTGGAGGCAGCCGTGGAGGATGCCGACGAGGCGGTTTGCGAGCGCGCGGAGGGCCTTGTGGTGGGAGAGGCCCTTGTCGCGTTGGTGGTCGTAGTAGGCGCGGGCGCCGGGACTCGTGTTCAGCGAGCAGAACGCCCACTGGTCGATGGCGTCGGCGAGGCGTCGGTTGCGGATGAATCGGGCCAGGGCAACGTGGCGGTTGCCGGATGCGCGGGTGATGGGTGACGTGCCGGCGTAGTTCTTGCGAGACTTGGCGTCGGCATAGCGGTTCGGGTCGTCCCCGAACTCGCCGAGCGCCCGGGCGCCGAGGATGACACCGATTCCTGGCTGGGAGAGGTAGATGTCGGCGTCCGGGTGCTGTTCAAAATGGTCGGCCAGCTCGGTCTCGAGCGCAGCGATCTGCGTGTTGAGCTCGGTGATGATCGCGATGGCGGTTCGGGTGGTAGCGGCGAAGGCCGAGGTGACCGCTGGTTGTGCTGCGAGCTCATCGACGCGCAAGCCATCGACGATCTGGCGGGCCCGGGTATCGATGTTGCGCTGACGGCCACCGGCCTTGAGCGCCGAGCGGACCTTTCCCAACGGCAGGGCCTTGGCCTCGGCGGGCGTCGGCGCCTTGGCGAGCACGGCAAGCGTGTCGCGATCGGCCAGCTCGTTGAAGGTGGCGAGCGCGGCGGGAAAGTACTCGCGCAGCGAGCAACGGAGCCGGTTCGTGGCGCGGGTCCGGTCCCAGATCAAGTTCTGATGCGCCCGGGCCAGCACCTTGACACCCTCAGCGAGGTCACTGTCGCCAGCGACTTGGCGGTGGTTGTGCCGATCGGTGCGGACCAGCTCGGCGAGCAGCTTGGCGTCACCAGGGTCGGACTTCGCGCCCGACACCGTGTGCCGGTCCCGGTAGCGCGATGCCGCCCGCGGGTTGATCGCGTACACCTGGTAGCCGGCCTCCACGAGCGACTGCACCCACAAGCCCCGGTCGGTCTCGATCCCGACGACCACTTCGGCAGGATCGTCGACCTGCTCGGCAAGCAGTTGGTGCAGCGCCGTCACCCCCTCGATGCCCTCGGGCAGCCGGCGGGCAAGGATCTTCCCGCCGGCCTCATCGCACACGTACACATCGTGATGGGCCTCAGCCCAGTCGTCTCCGACGAAGATCACGTCAAGTTGCACCTCACCGTTCTGGTCTCGGGGATCATGGACTCGAGCCGAAGAGCGCTCCGCGCGGACTAATGGATCAGTGCTCTGTGGCACGACATCCCACTGGTGCTCCGAGCAGCCCTCACCAACCAGCCGGAGCACGTTCTGAGCCCAGAGATCCAACGGTCCCTGTCGACGAAAGTGCTCACCGGCCGGCGGCTCAGAACCAAGTCCTACAGGACCCGGCCGGCTCCCATTAGTCGGTCTTCACCTCAAGAGGGTACGTCCTGGCCCGTAGTGGGGGAGCACGTGAGCGACGGGAAAACTCGACCGAACGGAGAGAGCGAAGCGAACGAGCGAGGTCGAAAGCTACGCCAGCTTCTTGTATCTGATCCTGTGTGGCTGGTCCGCCTCGGCGCCGAGCTCCTTGTGGCGCCAGTCTTCGTACTCGGTGAAGTTGCCCTCGAACCAGCGGACCTGGCTGTCACCCTCGAAGGCGAGCACGTGCGTGGCGATGCGGTCGAGGAACCATCGGTCGTGGCTGATGACGACGGCGCAGCCGGGGAAGTTCTCGAGGCCGGTCTCGAGCGCCCGCAGCGTGTCGACGTCGAGGTCGTTCGTCGGCTCGTCGAGCAGCAGCACGTTGCCACCGGTGCGCAGCAGCTTCGCGAGATGGACACGGTTGCGCTCGCCGCCCGACAGCTTGCCGACGAGCTTCTGCTGGTCGGCGCCGCGGAAGTTCAAGCTCGCGACGTATGCGCGGCCGGCGACTTCTCGGTCGCCGACCTTGATGTGGTCGAGCCCACCAGTGATCTCCTCGTAGACGGTGGCGTCGGCATCGAGGTGGTCGCGGCTCTGGTCGACGTAGCTGAGCTGCACCGAGTCGCCGATGACGACCTCGCCACCGTCGGCCCGCTCGCTGCCCGTCAGC
>JACDHN010000357.1 GCA_013821025.1 Acidimicrobiia bacterium
CATCAGAAGGGGTGAAGTCCCGGTTCGGCACGGTGGCGCCTCCAGGCGCTTCGCCGGCCGCATCAGAAGGGGTGAAGTCCCGGTTCGGCACGGCGGCGCCTCCAGGCGCTTCGCCGGCCGCATCGAGCAACGACCACAACATCCCTGAGCAGGTGCTGGAGCTGGCCGCCCAGGTGGAGGACGCCCCACGGCACCTCGGCATCCACTCCGGTGGCATGGTGATCTGTGACCGTCCGGTGATCGAGGTGTGCCCGGTGGAGTGGGGGCGCATGGAGCGTCGCAGCGTGCTGCAGTGGGACAAGGACGACTGTGCCGCCGTGGGCCTCGTCAAGTTCGACCTGCTCGGGCTCGGGATGCTGTCGGCGCTGCACTACGCCGTCGACCTGATCCGCGAGCACCGAGGTTACGAGATCGACCTGGCGACCATCCCCCAAGAGGACGAGGTGTACGCCATGCTGTGCCGGGCCGACACCGTCGGCGTGTTCCAGATCGAGTCCAGGGCGCAGATGGCGACGTTGCCGCGGCTCAAGCCCCGTCGCTTCTACGACCTCGTGGTGGAGGTGGCGCTGATCCGGCCAGGGCCAATCCAGGGCGGGTCGGTGCACCCTTACATCCGTCGGCGCAACGGACAGGAGCCGGTCACGTATCTGCATCCGCTGCTCGAGAACAGCCTCGGCAAGACGCTCGGCGTGCCGCTGTTCCAGGAGCAGCTGATGCAGATGGCCATCGACGTTGCCGGGTTCAGCCCGGCGGAGTCCGACGAGCTGCGCCAGGCCATGGGGTCCAAGCGTTCGGCGGCCAGGATGGAGCGGCTGCGCCAGCGGCTGTACACCGGCATGGCCGAGCGGGGGATCACCGGCGACGTGGCCGACGAGCTGTACGTGAAGATGAAAGCGTTCGCCAACTACGGCTTCCCCGAGAGCCACTCAGTGTCGTTCGCCTACCTGGTGTACGCCTCGTCGTGGATCAAGTACCACGAGCCGGCGGCGTTCTGCGCCGCCCTGCTCAACGCTCAGCCGATGGGGTTCTGGAGCCCGCACACGCTGTGCCAGGACGCCCGCCGCCACGGCGTCGTCGTGCGCACTCCCGATCTCGCCGCCTCCTTCGCCAAGGCGACCCTCGAATGGGAGGCGGCTCCGGCTGCCGTTCATGTTGCGGCCGGCGAAGCGCCTGGAGGCGCCGCCGTGCCGGACTGGGGCTTCACTCCTGAACGACGCGGCCGAGAGGGGCATGATGCGGCCGGGGACGTCGCCGTACGGCTGGGGTTGGGCTCGGTGCGTGGGATCGGCAGCGAGCTGGCCGAGGAGATCGAACAGCAACGGGTGACCAACGGACCGTACGCCGACCCGGAAGACCTCGTGCGCCGGGTCCCCAACATCACGCTGACCCAGCTGGAAGCGCTGGCCACGGCAGGCGCCTTCGGGGAGTGCTTCGGCCTCGACCGTCGGCGGGCACTGTGGACGGTAGGAGCGGTCGCCCAGTCACGCCAGGGCCGGCTGCCGGGCATCGTCACCGGTGAGCGTGCGCCGCAGCTCCCGGAGATGACCACGACGGAAGCAGCTGTCGCCGATCTGTGGGCGACCGGTGTGTCGCCGGCTGGCCATCCCACCCGGTTCCTGCGCGAGGCGCTCGACGAGCACGGCGTGGTGACGTCGGCAGGGCTGTGGGACCGCCAGCCGGGTGAGCGAGTGCTGGTCGCCGGTGTGGTCACGCACCGCCAGCGGCCGATGACCGCCCAGGGCACGACGTTCTTGAACCTTGAGGACGAGACCGGCTTGATCAACGTCGTCGTGTCGAAGGGCTGCTGGGCGAGGTTCCGTCGCGTCGCCCGCGAAGCTCCGGCGATGCTGATCAGGGGGCGCTTGGAGCGCAGCGAGGGTGTGATCAACATCGTCGCCGAACACCTCTCGTCGCTCATCGTGCCCGGCTCCACCATGCACGCCAGCCGCGACTTCCACTGACGTGTCACGCGCTCGCGCCATAGGTTGGGGGCGATGAGCTGGTTCGAGCCGTACACCGCTTCGGCCGATCTGCGTGGAGTGCTCGTGTGCAGGTATTGCGCGACGACAACCGACGAGGCTCACCAGCTCATCCCCGACGGCAGCATGGACCTCTTGTGGATCGAGGGTCGAGGGGTGTTCTTGTGCGGCCCGGACACCCGGTCGTGGTCGTTCGAGTTGCCACCTGGCACGCAGGTGGCTGGGATCCGCTTCCGGCCCGGCGCCGCGGCAGGCGTACTCGGGGTCGATGCCGCCGAGATCCGCGACCAGCGGGTCGTTGCCGAGGACCTACTGGGTGGCAGGGCCGCTCAAGTGCTCGATGAGCGGGTGGCCGCTGGGCGCGACCGGCTGGCGCGCATGGATGTGCTCGAGCACCTGGTACGGCGCCGTGAGGGCGACTTCGACCGTGACGGGACCGTCGAGCTGGCTGCGCTGGTGGCGGCGGATCCGGCGTACGGCGTCGACAGGCTTGCTGCAGAGACCGGCGTGTGCAGCCGCCAACTGCGACGGAGGTTCGACCACACGGTCGGGTATGGGCCGGCGTTCTTCGCCCGCATCGTCAGGCTGCAACGCTTTGCCCGGTCCGCAGCCAGATCCCCACGGTGCAGCATCGCCGAGTTGGCAGTGCTCAGCGGATATGCCGATCAGTCTCATCTGTCAAAGGACTGCCGGTCGATCGTTGCCGCGACACCTCGAACGCTGATCGACATGCTTCCCAGGACATCGCTGGCGGTACATCTCGATGAGGTCCGATCGGTACAAGACGCGGCGGCGAAGGATCATCGACAATCGGCCGCATGAGCGACATCGCCGACCGATACCGCACCCTCGCAGACGCCTTCGAACGCAAAATCGCCGCCGTCGACTCCGAGCAGTGGTCCAACCAGTCGCCATGCGAGGCATGGACCGCTCGAAGCGTCGTCGATCACGTCGTCGACGTGCACGGCATGATGCTCGGCCAGATCGACCGAGGACTCAGCCCGGCACCCGTCGACGACAGCCCGATGGCCGCCTTCCAGTCGGCGCGGGCCGACGTGGAGACGGTGCTCGACGACCCGGCGCTTTCCCACACGGAGTACGACGGCGCCTTCGGCCGGACGAACATCGCCGCCACCATCGACCAATTTCTCGGATG
>JACDHN010000098.1 GCA_013821025.1 Acidimicrobiia bacterium
ATCGAGCAGTTGATCGACGATCTTCGTCGCCTCGCGGGTCTCCTGCAGGCGTACCCAGCAGCGGGCCCAGCTGTCACCGTCGGGATGGGTCCAGACCTTCCAGTCGACTTCCTTCCAGGCCATCGGCAGGTCCTGGTCTCGGCGCAGGTCGTAGTCGACGCCGCTGCCGCGCAGATTCGGTCCCGAGAGTCCGTACTGCAAAGCGATTTCAGCCGGGATCACGCCGACTCCACGCATCCGGGCCTGGAGGATCTCGTTGCCGAACAGCAGGTCCTCGATCTCCTCGCAAAAGCCCCGCAGCCGCTTCATCACCTGACGACACTCGTCGATCCAGCCCTTTGGCAGGTCGTCCTTGAGACCGCCGATGCGATCGAAGTTGGGGTGGAAGCGACCGCCGGTGACGCCCTCGATCAGGTTGAGCACGTATTCGCGGTCGCGGAAGGCGATGAACGTTGGCGTCACAGCACCCATCTGCACACCGAGGTCGCCGAGGAACAGCGTGATGTTGGCGATTCGCGACAGCTCGAACAAGACCGTGCGGATCCACTGGGCCCGTGGCGGGGCTTCGATGTCCATCAGCTGCTCGGCGGCGAGGATGAACGGCACCTCGTTGGCGAAGCTGCCCAACCAATCGATGCGGTTGACGAGCGTGGTCACCTGCGGGAACGTGCGGACCTCGGTCAGCTTCTCGTAGCCGCGGTGCATGTAGCCGCACACGGGTTCTGCCCACACCACCTGCTCTCCGTCGAGGCGCACGATGATGCGAAGCGTGCCGTGCGTGGCCGGGTGCTGCGGGCCGATGTTGAGGGTCATGCCCTCCGTCTCGAGCTCCACGTTGACCCTGGCATCTGCGGCCTGCGAGGCGATGTACCCCAGCTGCTGACGATCCGACAGCACCGTCATGCCGTGTCTCCGGTGTCGCTCGGCTCTGCCTCGCTCGACTCCGCCTGTTGTTCCTGTTGAGCTTGTGTGTCGGGGGTTTGTTCGGCGGCGGTGACGGCTGATTCGTCGGCTGGGGCGTGGAGCACTCCCTCCGAAGGGGCCGTCTCGCCGTTGGGTGGTGCCTCGTCCTCGGTGGGCAGCGGCTCCACGTCGACGATCCCGGGCCATGGCTTGATCATCCGGGCCAGCAGCGGGAAGTCCTTGCGCAGCGGATGGCCCTCGAAGTCGCCGGGCAAGTAGAGGTTGCGCAGGTCAGGGTGACCATCGAAGTTGATGCCGAACATCTCGTGCGCCTCACGCTCGTGCCAGTTGGCGCCGGCGAAGATCGTCACCCAGGAGCCGACTGTCATCGTGTCGTCGGGGACGTCCGCCTTGATTGTCACACCGAGCCGGCGATCGAGGTCGACGAGCCGAGCGAACACCTGGAAGCGGGTCTCACCGCCGGCATAGCCCTGCTTTGTCTCGGTCTCGCGCACCGGTGCCTCGGCCGTCGGGTCGTCCTCACCACGCCCGTAGGGCGACGGCATCCAATCGATCCCCGACAAGAAGCTGAAGAACGTAAAGCCCCTGCCGTGCAGCGCCCGGCCCACGTCGGCCCACGAATCCGTCGCGACGCGGATCCACAGATCGGTGCCGGGCATGAGATACGACTCGACGACGCCGTCGCCGAGGGCCGACGTGATCTCGCCGAGCAACGCCTCTCGGGCCTCGTCCGACGGTCTGGCCTCCTCGGCCGTGTCGGGCGTCGTTGCGGTTGCTTCAGTCGTCGCTTCAGTCGCCTCAGTCGCTTCGTCGGTACCGGCGTCACTCAATGGGTCCACCCCCGACGACGATCGGGTCGCGCTGGGGCATCCCGCCCGGCGTGTCTCCGGCCGGCGGCGGCACGTGACCTTGGCTCAGCTCCTCGTGTCGCTCGTTGCGGGACATCGGCTGCGCCCCCTCGCCGCGCCACTTCGCAGCCATGTCCTCGCTCTTGATCCGTTGCTGTAGCAGCACCACGCCTTCCAGCAGGGCCTCTGGCCGGGGTGGGCATCCCGGTACGTACACGTCGACCGGGATGATCTGGTCGACGCCCTTCGTGACCGAGTAGCTATCCCAGTAGGGGCCGCCGCAGTTGGCGCAACTCCCCATCGAGATGACGTACTTGGGCTCGGGCATCTGCTCGTACAGCCGCTTGATGGCAGGGGCCATCTTGTCGGTGACGGTGCCGGAGATGACGACGAAGTCGGCCTGGCGGGGGCTGGCCGGCAGCGGGATGACGCCGAGGCGCATCACGTCGTACCTGGGTGAGGCGAACGCCGCCCCCATCTCGATGGCGCAGCAGGCGAGGCCCCACTGGTACACCCACATGCTGTAGGAACGGCCGAGGTTGAACAGCTTGGTGAGCGGTGCTGGGAGCTTGCCCTTCTCGACTAGACCCACCGCAGCAACCCTCGCTTCCAGGCGTAGATCAACCCGTCCAACAGCAAGAAGATGAAGGCCAGCATCACGACCAGGCCAAACGTGCCGTAGCGCTCGACGGCCGCTGCCCACGGGAACAGGAACACGGCTTCCACGTCGAAGATCACGAACAGCAGTGCGAACACGTAGTACCGGATCTGGCTCTGCGACCAACCGATGCCCACCGGGTCGACGCCACTCTCGTAGGCGATGACCTTCTGCTCGGTGGGGTGGTTGGGTCGGATCAGTGCCGAGATGCCGAAGAGCAGAGCGCCGAGAAGTACGCCTGCGGCACCGAACCAGACGACTGTCAGGTAATCACGGAGGAATTCCGACATCGTCTGTCGAATCTACCAAAGGCTTGGATTTCCGGCCCAAACACGCACGGCCCGTGAGCAGGCAGGGGATGGCTACCGTGGACGTCGATGGAACCTGGGTCAACCACGACCGTCGACGTGGACGATATCCGCGCCGCCGCCGCTGTCGTTACCCCCGTGGTGAAGCACACACCAGTCGTGGCGTCCGTGTCGCTGTCGGACTCCTGTGGTGGCGACGTGGTGCTGAAGGCAGAAAACCTCCAGGTCACGGGTGCCTTCAAGATCCGGGGGGCGACCAACAAGCTGGCGGCGCTGAAACGCGACGGCCACGTCACAGGGGTCACGGCGGCCAGCGCCGGCAACCATGCCCTCGCCCTCGCCTCGGCGGCGCGGGCGGCTGGCGTGCCGTGTGAGATCTTCGTCCCGATCGGAGCGCCAGTCACGAAGATCGAGGCCGCAGAGTCGTTCGGGGCATCGATCCACGAGGTGGCGGCGACGTTGGAGGAAGCCTTCGCCGCAGCCGTCGAGCGGGCGCAATCCGCCGGCTACGCGCTGTGCCATCCGTTCGACGACCCGGCCGTGATCGCCGGACAGGGCACGCTGGGGCTCGAGCTACTCGACGACGTGGCCGACCTGACCACCGTCGTCGTGCCGCTGGGTGGCGGCGGGCTGGCAGCCGGCGTAGCCATCGCCCTCAAATCCCACCTCCCGCACGTGCGCATCGTCGGTGTGCAGGCCACCGCATGTGCGCCGTACGCAGGGAGCGAGGCGGCTGCCGGACCGATCCCGACCCTCGCTGACGGCATCGCCGTGAAACATCCGGGCCTCGTCACCGGCCCGCTGGTCGAGCGGTGGCTCGACGACGTGGTCACGGTGGACGAAGAGTCGATTGCCGACGCCATGGTGCTGTTGATGGAACGGGCGAAGCTCTACGTCGAGGGCGCCGGCGCCGTTGGCGTCGCGGCACTGCTGTCGGGAGCGGTCGAGCCCGCCGAACAAGGCGCCACGTGCGTGGTGCTGTCCGGTGGCAATGTTGACCTCGGCGTGGTCCCCGGACTGATCCGCCGCCACGAGACCGAAGCCGGCCGGCGGCTCGTCGTGTTCGCCACCATCGACGACCGTCCCGGCGGACTGGCCAAGCTGCTGTCCGTGTTCGGTGCCGCCGGGGCCAACCTGATCGCCGTCGAGCACCTGCGCGAGGGCGTCAACCTGCATGTGCGAGAGACCGAGGTGCACTGCACGTTCGAGGTGCGCGGACCCAACCACTCCGACGCCATCATCACTGCCGCCCGCAAGGCCGGCTACCGCAGCTTGCGAGTCGACTCCCCCACCAGCACAGAACGGCTCACGTGAGGGGCAGGGCGCGGATCGTCCAGCTCGCTCGATGCCGGGAGCCCGGCGAAAGGACGACCACGTCAGCACCCGAGTTGAAGGCGTCCGGAGGGCAGGTCATCGGCTCGACGGCGAGGCCGGCGCGGTGGCCGTCGGCACCCTGGGCGTCAGCCGTGTGGATCTGCACCCACGGCACCACGGCCGGATCCCATTCGCACTCCACCCCACCGGCGTCGTCGTCCAGCAACCGGACGCGGACGAGCCCATCGGCGTCCGGGATCAACGCGGTGAACGCGTGATCGATGAACGTGTTCCCGATCGCCCGTGAAACGCGGAAGTCGAACGGTCCATCGGCGACCGGCGCCGGCTCCACGGGCAGCAGCCGGTCGGTGGTAACGGTCAGGAACGCCTCGGCGGGTAGTTGGAGCCGCCACCCGTTCACGCCGCCCGACCCGGCGCGCAGGTACGGGTGCGAGGCGACCCCGTAGGGCAAGCTGACCTCGCCGTCGTTGCGCGCCACGACCTCGCACGTCAGACCGCTGCTCGACAGCCCGTAGTGCACCGTCAGCGACAGCCGGAACGGATACCCGGGCTGGGGGACGAGCGCGTGAGACAGCGTCACCGAAGAAGGCGCTAGCGCAACGAGATCGAAGCGAGTCCAGCACACCAGGCCGTGCAAGGCGTTGTTGCGCTCCACCTCGTTGATCGGAAGCTGGTGCCATCGGTCGCCGAAGCGGTATCGGCCACCTGCGATCCGGTTGGGCCACGGCGCCAGCAGCGCACCGTGGTAGCGGAACCCCGCCGGACCGGGGGCGGGGAGGATCAGATCGCGACCTGCATCGGTGAACCGCCGGAGCCCGGCGCCGACCATGCCGATCGTCGCTCTCGAATCCTGGCGTTCGATCTCGAACGTCGCCGCTTCGCAGCTCATCGCCGGGTCGGATCGGATGTGGGCCCAGCACCGGCCGACGGCGCCACGGGCATGAACGACGGCGTGCCGAAGCCCCGGTCGGCGTACTCGCCCTGGACACCTTGGACCACATCGTCCATTCGCTCACGTGGTACCAGCGCGATCACCGAGCCGCCGAACCCGCCACCGGTCAGGCGCGCACCGAGCGCGCCTGCGTCGATGGCGGCGACCACCGCGACATCGAGCTCGCGGATCGACACGGCGAAGTCATCACGCAGCGAGGCGTGCGATTCCGTGAGCAGCGGGCCCACCTCGCGCAGTCGGCGGGCACGGAGGTGCTCAACGGTGCGCCGCACGCGTTCGTTCTCGGTGACCACGTGCCTCACCAGCGGTTGGTACCTGCTGTCGAGTCGAGCCAGGTGGCGGTCGAGCGATCCGACGTCGAGCGCCCGCAGCGACGGCACGCCGAGCTGGGCGGCGGCGTCGGCGCAGCCGGCGCGTCGCCGCGCGTACGCGCCGCCGACATGTCGGTGCACGACCCCGGAGTCGATCACCAGCAGCACCAGCCCCTCACCCTCGGGTTCGCACGGCACCGCCTCACACGACATGGTGAGGGCGTCGAAGCACACCAAGTGACCCGTCCGGCCGAACATCGACGCCGTCTGGTCGAGTGCCCCGGTCGGCGCGCCGACGAAGTCGTTCTCGGCGCGGCGGGCGATCGTGACGATGTCCTCGGCGCCGAGAGCAAGCGCCGCAATGTCGGCGACCGTGAGCGCGACGGCGCACTCCAGCGCCGCCGACGACGACAGCCCGGCCCCGACCGGCACCTCGCTGGTGATCTCGAGATCGACACCGGGCACCCGGTGTCCAGCGGAGGACATCGCCCACACGACGCCGGCCACGTAGGCACCCCAGCCGATGACCGTTCCGGGTGTCGCCGACGTACCGAACTCGATCGGATCCCTGCCCGTGGACGACACCCGCACGGACGTGTCCTCGCGGGCGACGCCGTGCACGGTGGTGCGCATCGGGATCGCGAACGGCAGCGCCAGTCCGTCGTTGTAGTCGGTGTGCTCACCAATGAGGTTCACGCGGCCCGGTGCTGACCACGTCGCCCGTCGACCGGTCAGAGGTCGCGCAGCCATGCGGCGACGTCCTCGGGCAGCAGGTCGGTGATGAAGGCGCCCATCCCGGACTCAGATCCTGCGAGGTACTTGAGCTTGTCGGCGGCTCTCCGCACCGAGAACAGCTGCAGGTGCAGGTGTCCCAGTTGGTCGGCGTCGTCGACGGGAGCCTGGTGCCACGCCGATATGTAAGGCAACGGGCCGTCGAACAACCGGTCGAAGCGACCGAGCACGTCGAGGTACAGCGCGACGAAGTCGTCACGCTCGCCGTCAGTGAGCTCGGGGATCGAGCCAACACGCCGGTGCGGGAACAGGTGCACCTCCACGGGCCAGCGGGCGGCCGCCGGCACGAATGCCGTCCAGCGATCGTTGCCGGCCACTACGCGCTCGCCGGCGCGTCGCTCGGCAGCCAACAGATCCGCGAACACATCCGATCCGTTGTGCGCCCGGTATGCCCTGGCGACGTCGAGCATCCTCGACGTCCTCGGCGTGACGAACGGGTAGGCGTAGATCTGGCCGTGTGGGTGGCTCAGCGTCACCCCGATCTCCTCGCCACGGCTCTCGAAGCAGAACACCTGGGCAATGCCGGCGATGGCTGACAGCTCGGCGGTTCGATCCGCCCAGGCATCGACCACCAGCCGGGCGTGGGCGGCGGGCAGGTCGGCGAAGCACGACGTGTGGTCGCTGGTGAAGCACACGACCTCGCATCGTCCGAAGCCCGCCTCCAGGGGGACCATCGGCAGCGGATCGATGAGCCCGATGGTGGTGGCACGGGTGGACAGGCTGGGGAATCGGTTCTCGAAGATCGCCACGTCGTAGTCCGTCGCCGGGATCTCAGTGTGTCGAGTGGGCGTCGACGGGCACAGCGGGCACTCGTCGGTTGGCGGAAGGAACGTCCGCGCCTGGCGGTGCGAAGCGATCATCACCCACTCGTCCAGGAACGGGTCGCGCCGGAGCTGGGGCGCCGTGCTCACCGGCGGGAGGTCTCTGGGGTCAACCAGCTCGCGCACCGCCCCGTCTTCGAGGTCGTAGTACAGGATCTCTCGCCCGTCTGCGAGCGTCGAACTCGTGCGCTTCATCTGGTCGCCTCGGCGTGTCTGGATGGCGGACGCCCCTGTTGTCTCAGACGACCGGCGGCGAATGCGCGAACGCTACTCGCACGTTCAGCCAGAACTAAACACTTTCACACACAAATCTGCCACATCACGATGGGGGTCTCGCCGCCACTCGCACATCGTCGACGATCTCACGCAGGCTCTCCAGCGCCTCGGCCGGCAGCTCGTCGTCGGTGATCACGACGTCAGCACGATCGAGCGGGGCGATGGTGCTGATCCCGATCGTGCCCCACTTCGTGTGGTCGGCGAGCACGACCAGGCGCCGGGAGGCCGCCACGAGTGCCCGGTCCGTGTCGGCCTCGAGCAGGTTCGGGGTGGTGAACCCGGCGCGAGGATCCATGCCGTGGACGCCGAGGAACAGCACGTCGAGGTGCAGCAGCTCGAGCGAGGCAACGGCGACGGGACCGACAAGGGCTTCTGACGGTGTCCGCACGCCGCCCGTGAGCACGACGTTCGGCGCCGACGACCCTCCGGCGTGCAGCACGTCGGCGATACGGATCGAGTTGGTGACAACGGTGAGGCCGGGGATGTCATGCAGTCGCTTGGCCAGCGTCCACGTGGTCGTGCCTGCGGAGAGACCGATCGCCGACCCGGGCGTGACCAGCGACGCCGCCGCTTCGGCGATCGCCACCTTCTCGTCGACCTGCCGCTGCCCCTTGGCCTCGAACCCGGGCTCGTCGGTGCTCGGCGCCCGACGGATCGTCGCTCCCCCGTGCACCTTGTCGAGCCGGCGCTGGGAGTCGAGCAGGTCCAGATCCCGCCGGATGGTCATGTCGGAGACGTTCAGCAACTGCGAGAGCTCGATGACTCGGACCGCGCCGCGGCGCTGCACCTCCCGCAGGATGTGGTCCTGACGCTCCGCTGCCAACACTGGCTGCCGTCCTCCCGTCCGTATGTCGAACACCGGGTCCGACTCGCACAGTGAAGCACAGCGCACGTACACCGGCACCCGGACCGCGTGCGTTCGGCCGTGTCAGTTTGAGTAACTATTTGTTCAAAGTTGTTGACAACCGTGGTGAACGTACGCTGTACTAAGCCCGAAGACGGCGACTTGCCACCGCCGACACGAGCGAACCCGGCCCGCCACGTCAAGGAGACCCCGAT
>JACDHN010000358.1 GCA_013821025.1 Acidimicrobiia bacterium
GGGGAGCTGCGGCGATGTCACCTGCGACCACGACGTGGCCCGAACGAAAACGTCCATAGCTCGACCGAATCCCGCCGGATCGAGGTCGGCGCTCGTGCTCCAATGGATGATGTCGCCGAGGTTGCCCGGCCACGCGGTGAGGCTATCCACCAACAACGGCAGCGAGGCCATGACTCCGACGACGGCAGCGACGATCACGCTGCGTCGCTGCACCGGATCCGGGTAGCGGATGGCGCGATGGACGAGGACGACCGCCATGAGAACCGACGCCGGAGCGACGACGAGGGAGAATCCGACGTGGGCTTGAAAGACGAACGAAGCGGCGAGCACCGCGATCGCCGG
Organism: Acidimicrobiia bacterium; assembly: GCA_013821025.1. Classification (GTDB taxonomy): domain Bacteria; phylum Actinomycetota; class Acidimicrobiia; order Acidimicrobiales; family Ilumatobacteraceae; genus JACDHN01. The sequence continues at coordinate 343 of JACDHN010000358.1, forward strand.
CGCAACACCGTCGCCGCACAGTGCCGACCAACAGGAGACGAGAAAGACGACGACCGCCACCACGGCGATCGTCGGGTTCCACGGATCGATCAACGAGTGTGGTTGCCATCCGCCGAACAGCGCAACGAACAATCCGATTCCTGCACAGAACGCCGTCAGCCCACGACGCGCGAGCAGCCACATCGCCACGGCCACGCCGGCCGTGTTCACCGCAAGCGCGGCGACGAGGATCGCCTTACCCTGCTGTCCGAAGAGGCGGTACGGGATGGCGTAGCTGTAGAAGCTCAGCGGGCCCGGGTGCGACCAGCCGTACCGGGAGAATGCGCCGACGAGCGATATGTCGGCCGAGAACACCTCGCGTGTTCGCTGCTCGATGATCGCCCGGTCGCCCGTCGACGTGTAGGACCTGACGACGATCGTCCACAGCTCGGGGATGACGAATGCGGCGACGACCACCACGGCGCCGATTTGGAGCATGCGTATGTACCGCAGTTCGGCTGGCCCGTTGAGCCGCCATCGCCCCCCACGGTCCATCGAGCGGATGCTAGGTGATCGTCGCCGGAAGCGAGCGGCGAGTCCAACGACCGCTACGTGCCTGTGCGCCAACCTGCGACAATGCGGGCGTGATCATCGACGCCGCCTGGTACAGCGGGTCCGGCGAACGGATCCACGAGCCCGACTCCGTCGGCGAGATCGACCGCTTGCTGCACGATGCCCGTAGCCGCGGCGACGAAGGTTTCGCCTGGCTCGGGTTGCGGATGCCGACCGAGAACGAGCTCGTGGCCGTGCAAGAAGCGTTCGAGATCGCCCCGCTCGCCGTGGCCGACGCCCGCGAGCTGCACGACCGACCGAAGGTGGAGCGCCACGACCAGACGCTGCTCACCGTCGTGCCAACGGCTCGCTACGACGACGAGCGCGAGGAAGTGGAGTTCGGCGAGCTGTTCCTGTTCTGCGGGCCGGACTACCTGGTGAGCATGCGCTACGGGCAGGCTGCGCCGCTGTCGGGGGTGCGCTCGGCGCTCGAGCACGAGCGTGAGCGGCTAGCCCTCGGGCCAGGGGCCGTGCTGCAAGCCGCACTGGCCCAGGTGGTGGCGTCGTACGAGCCGGTCATCGACGGTCTCGAACACGACGTCCGCGAGGTGGAGCGCGACGTGTTCAGCGAGTCCCGCATGCAGCCGACGAGGCGCATCTATTTCCTGATCCGCGAAGTGCTCGACTTCCTGGTTGCCATGGAGCCGCTGTCGACGGCCGTCAGCACGCTCACCAGCTCCCGCTGCTCACCGTGGGTGCCCAACGCGCTGGCACCACTGTTTCGCGACATCGAGGAGCAGTTGGCCGAGATCCTGGGCAGGACGCGCAACGCCCACGAACTGCTCAACAACGTGCTGTCGGCCAACCTGGCCCAGGTGTCACTGCGTCAGAACGAGGACACCCGCAAGATCTCTGCATGGGCTGCGATCGGCGTCTTCCCGACCGTCATCGCCGGCCTGTTCGGCATGAACCTTGGTGGGATCCCCGGCGGCGACCAGACGGTGGGCTTCGTGACCGTCACCGTGCTCACGCTCGCCGCCTGCTACCTGCTGTACCGCAGGTTCAAGGCCTCCGGTTGGCTGTGACGGTTCGTCAGGCCTCGGCGGTGGCAGGGTCCGACGACTCGGCGGCACCGTTGCCATTGCCCTCGAACGTGCCGTGGATGTTGGACAGCCACGATGCCGGATCGTCTTCGTCGGCATCGCTGGAGTAGAACGTCATCGGCTGGTAGTCCGGCGCAGCGACGTCGAACTCCCGGTACTTGCGCATGCCGGTGCCGGCCGGGATCAGCTTGCCGATGATGATGTTCTCCTTGAGGCCGATGAGGTTGTCGCCGCGGCCGTCGATGGCAGCCTCGGTGAGCACCCGCGTGGTCTCTTGGAAGCTGGCTGCCGACAACCACGACTCGGTGGCCAGTGAGGCCTTCGTGATGCCCATGATCTCGGGACGACCCTCTGCAGGACGGCGACCCTCCTCCACGATGCGACGGTTCGTATCGCGGAACATCTTGGAGTCGATGCGCTCACCAGGCAGGAAGTCGGTGTCGCCGACCTCCTGCACGCCGATGCGGCGCGTCATCTGGCGGACGATCAGCTCGATGTGCTTGTCGTGGATCGACACACCTTGGTCGCGGTACACGCGCTGCACCTCGTCGACGAGGTAGAGCTGGGTCTCACGGATGCCCTTGATCTCCATCAGCTCCTTCGGGTCGAAGGGACCGTCTGTGATCGGGTCGCCGGCGCGCACGTTCTGGCCGTCGGACACGATGGGGCGGGCGCCGAGAGGCAGCGGCACCTCGTGCTCGATTCCTTCGTCGTCGATGACGGTGGCCGGGATGCCCTTGCCGACGTCCTCGCCGAGTTGCACGACCCCCGTGGCCTTGGCCAGGCGGGCCGAACCACGCGGCGTGCGTGACTCGAACAGCTCCACGACGCGGGGCAAACCGCCGGCGATGTCCTTGCCGGCAACACCTCCTGTGTGGAACGTCCGCATGGTCAGCTGGGTGCCGGGCTCACCGATCGACTGGGCGGCGATGACGCCAACGGCCTCACCGAGCTCGATCGACTTTCCGGTGGCCAGCGAGCGGCCGTAGCACGTGGCGCACACGCCGAGCTCCGCATCGCATGTCAGTACGGAGCGGACCCGCACCCTGGTCACGTCGGGATGGTCCCGCAGGAACTCCACATGCTGGTCGTCGAGGATCGTGCCGGCGTTCATGGTCACGTGCTCGATGGCGCCAAGATCGGTC
>JACDHN010000099.1 GCA_013821025.1 Acidimicrobiia bacterium
GCTCGAGCTGACGGGTTTGATGCAGCCGTTCGATCTGGAGCTGTTCTACGGCGAACGGGTCGCCGTGCTCGGCTCCAACGGCTCGGGCAAGTCCCACTTCCTCCGGCTGCTCGCCGGGTGGGGACACGAGGTTCCCGACCCTGTGGCACATACGGGACGGTGGAAGTTGGGGGCACGGGTGGTGCCGGGGCACTTCGCTCAGACCCACCGGCACCCGGAGTACACCGGACGAACGTTGCTCGACATCCTGTGGCACGAGGCGAACATGCAGATCGACACGGCGGCGCCGGCGCTCGCCCGCTACGAGCTGGCGACGGCGCGACTGCAGTACTTCGACGAGCTGTCCGGTGGGCAGCAGGCACGATTCCAGATCCTGCTGCTGGAGCTGGGTGGGGCGACGATGCTGCTGCTCGACGAGCCAACCGACAACTTGGACCTGGCGAGCGCCGAGGCGTTGGAGGACGGGTTGGAGAGCTACCAGGGCACGGTCGTGGCCGTTACCCACGACCGGTGGTTCGCCCGCTCGTTCGACCGCTTCGTCGTGTTCGGGGCCGACGGGCGCGTCTACGAGTCCCCGGAAGCAGTGTGGGACGAAGGCCGCGTGGAGCGCGTCCGCTGAGACGCCGGCTGGTACGCCACGGGAGGGGCGCCGTGAACGCTGGTCCGGTACATCTCGCGACGTACGCCCGAGTAGTCGTTGAGGGCGTTGTGCTGGGTGGCCCGGTTGTCCCAGATGGCCAGCAGGTGAGGCGACCATCGCAGCCGGCAGGTGAAGTTCTCGTTGATGCTGTGCCGGTGCAGGTGTCCGAGCAACGTGTGCGACTCGGCGGGCGACCAGCCTTCGAAGCCCGTCGTGTACACGGAGTTCACGTACAGCGCGGGCCGTGCGGAGTTGGGGTGGCTCGTCACGACAGGGTGGAGCTGGGTGGCATAGGCGTCGGGCGACGGCTCGATCGTCATCGACGTGAGGTCCTTCACGGCATCGAGGAACCCACCGGTGCCGTAGGCCATCCCCGCCGAGTGGGTGGCGCGCAGGCTCAGCAACGTGTCCTGCAGTCCGCCCGAGAGCGTCTCGAAGGCGAGTTGCTGGTTCGACCACACGGTGTCGCCGCCGGCCGACGGTACGTCCCAGGCGTGCAACAGCGTGTAGGCCGGAGGTTCAGGAAGGTACGACAGGTCGGTGTGCCAGGCGTTGGCGAAGTTCAGCTGGTCATCGGCTTCCTTGATGACCCGGATGACGTAGGGACGGTCGTCGAGCGGGCGCACATAGGGCGTGGCGTCCCGGCCTCCGAGCTGGTCAGTCAGGCGCTCGAGATCGTCCAGCGTCATCGGTTGGTCCGGCAGGAACACGACCAGGTGCCGATCCAGTGCGGCGACCAGTTCGGCGACCTCGCCGTCGGAGAGCTCCTTCGTGAGGTCGACACCACTGACGAACGCGCCAAGTGAGCCCGCTGCCGGCTCCACGTCCATCGACATCTCAGCTCCTCAGTGCGTCCGATCTTGCGTCCGACCGTACGACACCGGCCATCTCCACGACGGCACCGGCGAGCACGAGACCTGCCGCCACGCCGGTGAACAGCGGTGCGCCGAGCACGCGCACGAGGCCCTCCTTGGGAGCCTGGTTCACTGCGAAGCCGACACCTCCGGCATAGAAGGCTCCGACGGCGCCGATGGCGGCAGCCAGGACTCGGTACTCGAACCACGCAGCAGCAGCGGCCAACACCATCAGCAGCGGCATGATCGGCCACAGTCGCATCGCCCAGCCGAGCGGCCCGTCGGGGGCGAAGCCCAGCCGGCCGATGACTTCGAACACCTGGTAACTGCTGCGCTCGGCCGTACCCGACGCCACCCACGGCAGGAACGTGCCGACGATGACGGCGACTCCACCGACCGTGAGCAGGCCAGGCGCCGCCATTCCCGACAACCTCATGTCGTCCCTGGCGTCCCGCCCGGCGGCGCCGGCGGGGGTGGCGGCGGCGGCTGCCATGTCGCCTCCGGCGCCATCCGGCGCGGCGGCTGCGAGGGCTGGTCGTGCAGCAGCGGACGGAATCCGGCAACTGGCGGACCGTCGTAGGGACGGAACCCACCGATGTGCACGGGCGCCAGGTGTTGGCTGCGCCGGTCGTGCAAGCCCTTGGAAACCAGCCAGGCGAGGATCGCTGCCAACGGACTCGACAGGGCGATGAGCGCCCGCAGCTCGGACGACGCCGACAGCTCGATCGACAGCAGCCCGGCCGCGACCACAGCGAGGCCGACGGCCTCGATCATCCCAGCGCCACCACGGCCGCTGGACAACCCGAAGGACACAAGGCCCGTGATCAGGATGATGGCGACCACGGCCGCGATGGCGGGTGCCTCGCTTTCCGCTGCGTCTGCGAAACCTCGGTACACGAGCATGGCAATGGGCAGGCTGATCAGCACTGCGGCGGCGCCGATCCACTCGGTTCGCTCGGCCTCCTCACCGCGGTACGCCGACTCTGCGATGAGGAAGGCGATCACGATGGCCGCCGTGCACAAGCCCACAGGGTGAGGGTACCGGTCGGGCCCGACCGCACCCGTTCGGCGTGCCGGTACAATGCGGCGCGATGCCGAGACGAATGGTGCCTGCCCCCGTGGTCACGTCCCGGCGGGCGGCGGCGGCCAGCGCCGACCAGATCGCCACGCAGGCGGCGATGTCGCTGTTCGAACGCGGCGGCAACGCCGTCGACGCGGCCATCGCCGCCAACGCGGTGCTGACCGTGACGGCCCCGCACTTGTGCGGGCTGGGTGGTGATCTGTTCGCCTTGGTTCATGACGGCGCCGAGGTGCACGCTCTCAACGCCAGCGGCCGGGCCGGGGCTGGCGTCGACGCCGCGGCCCTGCGAGCTGAAGGGCATTCGGTGATGCCGTTTCGTCACCACCCTGCTGCGGTCACGATCCCGGGATGCGTCGACGGGTGGCTGGCACTTCACGACCGGTTCGGCTCGCGGCCGCTCGGGGAGCTCCTGGCACCGGCGGTCGCCCTAGCCGGCGCCGGGTTCCTCGCCAGTCCGCTGCTTGCCGGGTCGCTCTCACTGGTCGACGAGCAGTCACGCCACAACCTCATCGAGTTGGCTGATCAAGCGACGGCACCGGGCGCGCTCGTGCGGAGGCCGGGCGTAGCGAGGACCTTGGAGGCCATCGGCTCACAGGGGCGAGCCGCCTTCTACGGCGGCGAGTTCGGGCGCGGCCTGGTGGAGCTGACCGGCGGCCTCATCAGTGCTGCCGACCTCGATGCAGGACAAGCCGACTGGCAGTCGGCGCTGCGTGCCGAAGCGTTCGGGGTCACGTTGCACACGATCGCCCCGAACTCCCAGGGCTACCTCACGCTTGGCAGTGCGATCGCCGCCGAGACCCTCGGCCTGCCGGAGGATCCCGACTCACAGGAGTGGCTCAACGTCTTGGTGCGCGCCGCCGTCGTGGCCGGAACAGACCGGCCTGCTGTGCTGCACGAACGGGCGGACGGTCACGAGCTGCTCGAGGTCATCGCCGAGCGAGCCCGGACGGCGGCAGGCGGCACCGGCGCCGAGGTCGACGCACCACCGACCGCCGACGGCGACACCACCTACCTGTGCACGGCGGAGCGCGGCGGGCTGGCGGTGAGCCTGATCCAGTCCAACGCCTCGGGCTTCGGCTCCGGGCTCGTGGAACCGTCGACGGCGATCAACGTGCAGAACCGGGGGCTGGGTTTCAGCTTGCAGGAGGGCCATCCGGCGGAGCTGGCGCCAGGGCGGCGGCCGCCGCACACGCTCGCGCCTGCGCTGGCCACTTACTCCGACGGGCGCCGGATCGTGTTCGGCACCATGGGCGGCGATGCCCAGCCCCAGATCCTGCTGCAGCTGGCGGCGCGTCTGTTCCATCACGGCGAGCGCGTCGGCTCGGCGGTTGCAGCTCCCCGGTGGGTACTACGCGGGCCAAGCACCGGCTTCGACACGTGGGACGGTGACGCTCCACCGAGCCTCGTCGTGGAGGGCCATGCCCCCGACGCCTGGGCGACGGCACCGTTCGGCTATGCCATCCGACGCAGCGACTCGTTCACCAGCGAGTTCGGGCACGCCCACGCCATCGTCGACGACGGCGAGGCGCTCCATGCCGCCGCCGACCCAAGGGCGGTCATCGGCGCAGCAGCCGGCCGATGAGGCGTACATCTCCTCGCTGGTCATGGCGATCTGCTTGTATGGCGCCGTGAGCAGACAGGTCGTGATCATTGGCGGCGGCATCGTGGGTGCGGCACTGGCCGCATACCTGTGCGAACACGAAGGCGTCGACGTGACGGTGATCGAGCGGGGCCCGAACAACCGGCTGGTGGGGTCCACAGGTCTCGCACCGGGGTTCGTCGGGCTGCTCGGCGAGACGCCGGTGATGACCGGACTCGCACGCGCCAGTGCCGACTGCTACGAGCGCCTCGAGCACGACAGTCTCTCCGGCTTCGACCGGGTCGGCGGACTCGAGGTCGCCAGCACGCCAGCAGGAATGGCCGATCTGGAGCGCCGCGCCGCGCTCGCTCACGATGCCGGCCTGCCTGCCCACGTGTGCGACACGGCACAGGCGATGGAGTGCGAACCGGTCCTGGTGGGTCCGGACAGCTGCGTCGGCGGCGTGCTCTACCCCGACGACGGAACCGCTCGCGCCGAGGTGGTGACGGCGGCGCTCAAGGACAGCGCGTCCAGTGCCGGCACCCACTTCGTCTTCGACGCCGCGGTCACTGCCATCGACGTGCGGGGTGACCAAGTCCGTGCGGTCCGGGTCGGTGAGGAGGCGTTCGTTGCCGACGACATCGTCATCGCCTGCGGGATCTGGGGACCTGCGGTGGCCGCGCTCGCCGGCCGGCTCCTGGCGCTGACACCGGTGGCGCACCCGTACGTGTACGGAGCGGTACACGGCCGCAGCGCCGCTCGGTCGCCATTCGTGCGTTGGCCCGAGCACCACGTCTACGCCCGTGACCATGGCGACCGGCTCGGCCTGGGCACCTACGACCACGCCCCACTCGCGGTGGCCATCGACCAGCTCGGGGCCGTCGCCGGGCAACCTTGGCCGGCGGCGCTCTTCGATCCGGCGGTCGCCAGGGCGCTGGACCTGCTGCCGCCAGATCAGCGCTTCGCCCCCGAACGGCGAGTCAGCGGGGTGTTCTCCATGACCGCAGACAACCTGCCGCTGCTCGGACCGATCGAGGAAGTTCGAGGGTTGTGGGCGGCCGAGGCGCTGTGGGTCACACACGCCGCCGGCGCCGCTCGCGCACTGGCGCAGATGATGACTGGTACCTCGCCCGGCATCCCCGGTCTCGAGGCGCTTCGGCCAGGACGCTTCACCGGCCAGCGGGCCGACGACCTGAACGATCGCGCCCTGCGCATGTATCGCGACATCTACGCCACCGCCTGAGGCCCTCGCCACCTCGGTCAAGCGCCTCGGGACTCGGCGAGGCGTCGCAGCCAGTAGCGGAACCAGTCCGGGCCGTACGGAACGTAGACGCGGGTGGGGATGGCCCGACGGCGGAGTTGGTCGAGCAGCTCGGGACGTACGCCGAGCAGCTGCTCGACCGGCACCGGTCCGAGCGCCAGCTGCACCGCCTCGCGAAGTCGACCGTCATGCGTCGCCATCGACCACGTCGCCCCCGCAGCGGCAAGCTGGTGGGCAAGCTGCAGGAAGGCGATGTCGGTCTCCTCGCCGTAGGGGTGGGTGCCGACCCGCTCGATGTAGGCGCCCTTGACCAACCGGATGTGCACCCCTGCGTCAGCCAGCGCGTCGGCGTCGTCAGCGGACCGCAGCAAGTTCGCCTGGATCGTGGCGCCGATCCGCTCGGCGAGGCCTCGTCTGGCGACCTCGAGCACGCATCCCAGCACCGCGTCCGTGCGTGCGGCATCCTCGGCTCCAACCTGGACCCGCCGGCCCTCTGGCAGCGCAGCAGCTACATCGCCCAGCAACCGGGTCGTCCCCGCCGGATCGACGTCCACCGCCAGGTGCGACAGGTCGATCGACAGCCACACGTCGGCCGGCGGCGCCGGCAGTGCCTCAGCGAGAGCCAGGTACTCCTCGGCAATCAAAACCGCTTTCGACGAGTCGCACACCTGCTCGCCGAACAGGTCCACGCTCACCCCAAGCCCGCGCCCGATCAGGTCCGCCGCCACCTGTAGTGCCTCGGACCTCGAGCGTCCCGCCACGTAACGCGACGCTGCGCGCCACGCCAGCGCGTCTCCGCCTGGCAGCGCCCTGACCGCACGTTCAAGCCGCTCGTTCGTCGCCGCCCGGAAGAGCACCGCACGATCGGCACGCATCCGAGCAGCATGTCAGCGCAGGAGTGGGACGACCTCTTCTGCGAAGCGGGCCATCTGCTCGTCGGCCTTCTTGTACGGGTCGCCGATCAGGTGCGGAAAGACCGTCAGGTTCGTGAGCCCGAGCAGGTCGCGGTACTCCTGCACCTGTTGGGCAACGTCCTCTGGCGAACCGAGCAGGATGGTCCGGTTCTCGATCGACTCCTCGAGCGTCGGGATCAGTCCCGGCTTGGCCGGCTTCCCGTCCGGGCCCATGTAGCCGCGGCTCCAGCCGTAGGGGCCGAGGAACTTCCAGAACTCGTCGTGACCGTTGCGGGCGGAGGCCATCGCCTGCTCGTGCGTGTCCTCTATGCGTATCGAGACGACGAGCATGCGCTTCTCGTGAGGCGCCAGTTCGTGGCCGTCGTGGGCGGCCGCGTACCGCTCGGCATATGTGTCCCAGAAACGCTTGATGAACGAGTGATGCTGGTTCCAGAACACGGCGCCGTGCCCGACCACGGGGACGTAGTCGAGCGTCGGCGGGCTCGTGACGGCCTGCCAGATCTCGTAGGGATATCGGGGCCGAGGCACGAGCGTGAGGTGCTGCACGGTCGCACCGCGGTCGGGGAGGCCGGGTACGGGGATCTGGAAGAACTCGCCAGAGAACGAGAAGTGCTCCTCGGCCAGTGCCCGGCGCACGACCTCCATCGACTCCTCGAACAGGCGGCGGTTGCGCTCGTCGTCGGGCTGCTGATCGGGGTTGTCGTGCGAGCCCACCGACACGCCTTTGTCGTTGAGGTGCAGCACCTCGCGAGGCACGGTGCCGCGACCGACGCCGAGCACACCTCGACCGCCCGACAGGTTGTGCATGGTGGAGAAATCCTCTGCCAGGCGCAGCGGGTTCCACTGCGGCACGACGTTGAACATGGCGCCGAGACGGATGCGCTCCGTACGGGCGGCGATCCACGTTGAGACGAGCAAGGCGTTCGGGATCACCTCGTAGCCCTCGTGCTGGAAGTGGTGCTCAGTCGTCCAGAACGAGTCGTAGCCGAGGTCCTCGGCGACGGTGGCGGAGTTGATGTAATCGAGGGTCGCCTGCCAGGCGGCTTCATTGCCCGTGCGACGGTCCATCGGCGCCGGCATGCCGGCGCCGGCGTCGTCCAGCTCCACACCGCCGAAGAAGAAGGCACCGAGGTTCAGCGCTGAGTGCTCGATCATCACAAGAAGGTACTCGGTACTATCCGACAGATGAGCGAGCGCAGCGAGCTCACCGGTCGAGCGAACGCCAGTGAGCCGCACGGAGATGGGGTGTGGGGGCGCAGCCCCCACAGTGAGAGATGAGCGGTCAGGTGCTTCGCGGTGCCTGGCTTGGCGACGCCGTCGGCGACGTGCGCATAGGCGATGGTTCCATCGCCGAGGTGGGGCCGGGGCTGGAACCCGCGGCTGGCGAGCGCGTGGTGGAGCTCGGCGGCTACGTGCTGCTGCCGTCTCCGTTGGAGGCCCATGCCCACCTCGACAAGGCATTCCTCGCCGATGTCGTCAGCAACCCGACGGGCGACCTCTTGGGCGCCATCAGGGCCATGGAGACGGCTGCCCACTCGTTCAGCGTCGATGACACGACGAACCGTGCCGTACGGGCCATCGAGCTGATGGCGGCGAACGGATGCACGGTGATCCGCACCCACGTCGACGTGACCGAGTGGACCGGGCTGCGACCGATGGAGGCAGTGCTGGCGGCCCGGGCAGCCACCGTGCACTTGGTCGATGTGGAGATCGTTGCCCTGTGCGGGTTTCCGGTGCTGGGGACGGAGGGCGCCTTGCACCGCTCGCTGCTCGCCGATGCCATGACGATGGGCGCCGACCTTGTCGGCGGGTGCCCACATCTCGAGCCCTCCTCTCTCGACGAGGCGACGAGCTACCTGCTCCAGGTTGCTGCGGATCATTCGGTGGGCGTCGACCTGCACACCGACGAGACACTGGACGCCGGTGTGC
>JACDHN010000100.1 GCA_013821025.1 Acidimicrobiia bacterium
CCGCTCAGCTGTTGCGGTCCATCGCCGACAGCGCTTCGACGACGGTGCCTGGCGAGATCCCGGATACGACCTCCAAGCCTTCCGGGCCATCGAGCACGAACGTGAGTCCGTTCAACGCCTTCTTGTCTCTGGCCATCAACGTCAACAGATCGTCGGGCTGCGCATCGGCGGGCACGGCGTCGTCGAGCCCATAGACGTCGACCACGACACGACGGTGCTCCTCGACACGGGCTTCGTCGATGCGTCCCAGCCGCTCGGCAAGGCGGGCGGCGAACACCAGCCCGACGCCGACCGCCTCACCGTGGGAGAGACGATGGCCGGTGCTGATCTCCAAGGCGTGCGCCAACGTGTGGCCGTAGTTGAGCAATGCACGCCGGCCACCATCGCGCTCGTCCACAGCTACGAAACCGGCCTTGATCTCGACGCAGCGGGCGATCCGCGCCTCGAGACCCATGGCCACCAGATCATCACCCGTGAGGAAGTGGTACTTCGCCATCTCGCCGTTGCCGGAGCGCTGCTCGCGCTCGGGGAGCGTCGCCAGAGCGTCGAGATCGCAGATGACACCCGACGGTTGCCAGAAGCTGCCGACCAGGTTCTTGCCGGCGGCCAGGTTCACGCCCGTCTTGCCGCCGATGGCAGCATCGACCATGGCCAGCAATGTCGTCGCCACGTGCACGACGGCCACACCACGGTGCCACGTCGCGGCTGCGAAGCCGGCCACGTCGGTCACCATGCCGCCGCCGACGCCGATCACGACGTCGCCGCGGGTGAGGCCCATGCGGGCGAAGCCGCCCGTCACCTGTTCTAGCGTTGCCAGTGTCTTGAACCGCTCGCCCACGCCGATCTCGATGACTTCCGTCGGGACGCCGGGATCGACGTCGAACGAAATGCCCGGCTGGGTCACGATGGCGGCTCGCCGCACGCCGTTGGGCACCAGCGCCGACAGCCCGGTCCTCGCGCCGGCGCCGACGACCACGTCGTAGGGCCGGTCGGCTATCGGCACCGTCACCGTTCTCATCATCGCAGCACGGCCTCGACCACCTCTTGCGGCGACCGGTTGTCGACCGACACGACGGCGTCGGCCACCTCGCGGTACAGCGGCTGGCGCTCGTCCCACATCCGCTGCAGGGTGGCCGCCGGATCACCGTCTAGCAGCGGCCGGTGGCCGCCGCGCTCGACCCGTTCGGCGAGCGTCATGGGTTCGGCCACCAGCCACACGACGCGGGCATCGGCGGCCGAGAGGGCACGGCGGTTGGCGGGGTCGAGCACGACACCGCCGGCCGCCACGATCACCGACGGCTCGGGACTGGCGAGCGCCTCCAGCAGCATCTCCGTCTCCAGGGCTCGGAACGCCGGTTCGCCGTCGGTCTCGAAGATCTCCCGCACCGTACGACCGGTGCGCTCCTCGATCACCACGTCGGAGTCGATCAACGGATGACCGAGGCGATTGGAGGCGATCCGCCCGACGGTCGTCTTTCCGACGCCCATCATCCCGACCAGCACCAGATGGCTCACGAGGACGGGGCGGTGGCAGGATCAGGCAGCGTCGCCGCGAAGGCAGCGGCGTTTGCGACGAACTCGTTCACCGTGTCGCCACCGAACTTGCGCTGTGCCTCCCGCGCCAACACGAGCGCCACCATCGTCTCGGCCACCACTCCCATGGCCGGCACCGCCGTCACGTCGGTGCGTTCCTTGAACGACACCGTCGACTCTTTGGTGACGGTGTCGACCGTCTCCAACGTCGGCCGATTCAGCGTGGCAAGCGGCTTCATCGCTGCCCGCACGACGAGCAGTTCGCCAGTGGAGATACCACCCTCGGTGCCGCCGGCCAGATCGGACGTGCGTCGGTAGCGGTTGGCTCCCTCGTCCCAGCGGATCGGGTCGTGGGCATCGCTCCCCCGCCGCCCAGCGACGTCTAACGCCGACCCGATCTCGACGCCCTTCACAGCCTGGATGCTCATCACGGCCTGGGCCAGCAAGCCGTCGAGCTTGCGATCCCAATGCACATGGCTGCCGAGCCCCACCGGCAGGCCGTAGGCAAGCACCTCCACGATCCCGCCGAGCGAGTCACCGTCGGCGGCGGCGGCCTTGACCTCTGCAAGCATCGCTGCTTCGGCCGACGAGTCGAAGCAGCGCACCGGTGATTCGTCGACACGTTCGATCTGATCGGGCATCGGCCTGGCCCCATCAGGCGTCACTGCGGCGGCGCCGAGCCGCACGACGTGCGACAGGATCTCGACGCCGAGGTGTCCGAGCAGCAGCTTGGCCACGGCGCCAGCGGCAACCCGAGCGGCCGTCTCGCGCGCGCTGGCTCGCTCCAGCACGTCTCGAGCGTCGGAGAACCCGTACTTCTGCATCCCCGCCAGGTCGGCGTGACCGGGCCTGGGCGCGGTCAGCGGAGACTCGGTGTGACCGGGCTCCGGTGACATCTCGGCATGCCACTTGTCGCTGCGCTTCCACTCGCTGTTGGCGATCTCGATGGCCAGCGGTGACCCGAGTGTGCGGCCATGGCGCACACCGCCGATCAGCGTCAGTTCGTCGACCTCGAACCGCTGGCGCGGCCCGCGTCCGTAGCCGAGGCGTCGCCGAGCCAGCTCGTCGCCGATCTGTTCGACCGTGACCTCGAGTCCGGCCGGCAGACCCTCCACGATCACGACCAGTGCCCGACCGTGCGACTCGCCGGCGGTCAGGAAACGCAGCATCGGCGCAGGATATCGGCGGCGTACCCTCGCTTCGATCAGCGTCGCCGTTCGAGCTCCTCCTCGGCGACCGCACGCATCACCGCAGGGTCCGGACGCTCACCGGTCCACAACAGCTGCTGGCGCACCGCCTGGTGCACGAGCATGCCCAGTCCGTCGACGGTGATGCATCCCTTCTCCCCCGCTGCCCGCAGCAGCGCCGTGCGCAACGGTTGGTAAACCAGGTCGGCCACGACCTGATGTGCGCGCAGTAGGTCGGCAGGCACCGGAATCTCCGATGTCTCCATGCCGACCGACGTGGCGTTCACCACAAGCTCTGCGCCGGCCACATCGTCGAGCGTGCCCACCCGGCCCGTCAATGCGACTGCCGCTGCGGCGGTACCCCGTGACGGCGTGCGGTTGACCACGGCCACGTCGGCGGCGCCACTGCGCGCAAGGGCGTCGATCACACTGCGCGCCGCTGCTCCGGCTCCGATCACGGCGACCCGCAGCCCTGCGGGATCGACACCGGCCGCCATCAACGAGTCGACGAATCCGTCGCCGTCGGTGGAGTGCCCGACCAGCTGTCCGTCGGGTTCGGGCACGACGGTGTTGACGCTGCGCAATGACTCCGCCGACTCGGCCAACGAGTCCACAGCTGAGGCGGCTTGCTCTTTGTGCGGCGTCGTCACCGACAACCCAGCGAGGCCCAGTGTGCGCATCGCTTCCAGCGCCGCGCCTGCTCGCCCTGGCGCCACGTCGAACGCCACGTACACCCAGTCGCGCCCAGCGGCGGCGAACGCCGCGTTGTGGATCGCCGGTGAGAGGCTGTGGGCGACGGGCGACCCGATGAGGGCCGCGACGTTCACAGCACCCCGGCGTCGATGGCGCGCTGGATGTTCGCAGCGTGCTGTTCTCCCGTGGCGGCGAAGGCGTGGCGGCCGTCGATGTCGATCAGCACGTAGAACAGGTACGGGCAGTTTGACGGATCGGGCAAGTCCCGGCAGATGGCGTCGCCGGGCGCCGGGTTGGGCGCCGGGTTCAGCGCCGCCTCGATCGACGCCCGCCCCGGGTTCGTGATCGGCGTCGGCGGCAAGCCTGTGTGCAGGTACGTGTTGTACGGCGTGTCGATCAGCCGCAGCTCAGGGATCGGGCGGCCGCGGTCCTGCTGGTACAGCAACGTGGCGTCGATCTCCAGCGGCATTCCCATGGCGAGCCGGTTGTAGATCACGCGGGCGATCTTCGGCCGGTCCTCCGAAACCAACGCCTCTTCTTCGATGATGGAGGCGACGATCAAGATGTCGTACGGCGAGCGTCCGAGCCCCGCCGACTTTGGCACGATGTCCTCCTGCAGTGCGACGCGCTCCATGAGGGCGATCATTCGCTCGATCACCTGAGCCTCTGACTCGCTGTTGGACACCTGGTACGTGTCGGGGAACAGCAGGCCCTCGAGTGATGAGACACCCGGTGGGCGCAGGGCGGCGATGATCTCGGGGTTGTCTGCCGCCTTCTCGAAGTCGCGCACGGTCATGCGCGGCCCGTCGGCGGCAAGCCGCCCGGCCACCTGCTCGAGCGTGAATCCCTCCGGAAACGTCACCCGCGTGTACGTCTCCGATGGCGGCGTGCGCAACCGTCCGAGCACATTGCCCATATGGTCGCCGGGGGCGATCTCGAAGTAGCCGGGTGTCAGCGCCAAGCCGCCGTGGTTGCGCACGTACCAGCGGAACACTCCAGCGTCGCTGATCCATCCGTTCTCCTCCAAGCGCTCGCTGACCGTCTGCAGGCTGTCGCGCTTCCTGACGATGAACTGCTCGGCTTCGGCGGGTTCACCCTCTGGATTGATCTTGTTGACGTACCACCACCCTGTGGCGCCGGCGATGAGGATCGCGACGAGGGCCAAACTGAGCACGGCGTAGACACCCCACTTGAACAGGCGCAGCTCACGGCGCAGCGGCTCGACGATGCCCGCCTCGCCGGGCTGGTCCCACTCGTCGCCACGCCAGTCGGCGATCTCCGGGTCGATCAGGTCGTAGCCGCCCTCGTGGCGTTTCACGTCGGCTCCCAGCGCGCTGGTGAGTCCAGCCAGGCCTGCAGCATGACGGCAGCGGCCACCTTGTCGACCACCTTGCGCCGGGCCCTGCCGTCGAGGCCGGCCTCGCGCAGCGACCGCTCGGCCGTCACGGTGGTGAGCCGTTCATCGTGGGTGAGCACGGGCACGCCGACGACGCTACCCAAGACCCGCACCTCCGCTAGGGCAGCCTTCGCCGCCGGGCCCAACCGTCCGTCCATCGACAGCGGTAGCCCGACGACGATCACCTCTGCGTCCTCGTCGGCCACCAGACGAGCGATGCGGTCGTGGTCACGCTGCCGGGACCCGGTCCGCAGGATCACGTCGAGCGGTGAGGCCACCGTGCCAGACCGATCGCTCACGGCGACGCCGATCCGTCGCCCACCGAGGTCGAGGCCGAGCGCCCGCACGCTGCGCTCGCTCACACCGTCACCTCTCGGATCGGGTGGCCTCGGTGGCCAGCTTCAGCGCTTCGTCGATGTTTGAGGTGTCCTTGCCCCCTGCTGTGGCGATGTCGCCCTTGCCGCCGCCGCCCCCACCGACCGCCTTGGCGGCATCCCTGATGAGGTCGGCCGCCACGCGACCCGAACCTGGCGCCACGGTCGCCACCAGGCCGACACCACCGCCGGGCGTCTCGCCGACGAGCACCACCACCTCGACTCCGGGCTCCTGGCGGACGGCGAGCGCCACCTGGCGCAGGTCGCCGGGGACCAGACCGTCGACGCGGGCGACGACGACACCGTCATCGGCTCCAGCCGCCAACTCTCCTGCGCGGGATCGCGCCAGCTGGCCGCGCAGCACCTTCAGCTCCTCGTTCAGCGACTTGATCTCGTCGAGCTTGCGCTGCACGCCGCCGACCACGTCGTCGACTCCGCTGCCCATGAGCCGGGCAGCATCGGCGAGCAGTTGCTCGTCGCGCTGCAGCAGGGCGACGCTGTTAGCTCCAGTGACGGCCTCGATGCGTCGCAGGTTGGAGCCGATCGACGACTCGCTCACGATCTTGATGGTGCCGATGTCGCCGGTCGCCTTGACGTGGGTCCCACCGCACAGCTCGACCGAGTGCCCGGCCTCCAGCACTCGCACGATGTCGCCGTACTTGTCGCCGAAGAAGGCGATGGCACCGAGCCGCTCGGCCTCGGCCATCGTGGTCTCGAAGATGCGCGTCGGCGTGTTGGCCAGCGTTTCGTCGTTGGCGATGCGTTCGATCTCGCGGATCTGCTCGTCTGTGACGGGTTCGTAGTGCGAGAAGTCGAACCGCAGCCTGTCGGGGCCGACCATCGAGCCCTCCTGCTTGACGTGGTCTCCGAGGACCGCTCGCAAGGCATAGTGCACGAGATGGGTGCCGGTGTGATTGCGGCGCGTCGCCTGGCGCCGATCGATGTCGATGCGCGCCGTAGCCACCTGCCCTGCGGCGATCGTTCCGTCCACCAGGCGACCGATGTGGCGGCGCAGGTTGGGCAACGCGAACGTCGTGTCGAGCACCTGAAGGCGCCCGGTGTCGGTGGCGATGGTGCCGGTGTCACCGATCTGGCCGCCGCTCTCGGCGTAGAACGGCGTACGTTCGAGGAACACCTCGACCGTGCCAGCTTCGTCTCCGTCGAGCACGGCCAGCACCTGCGACTCCGTCTCGTCGTTGGTGTACCCGAGGTATTCGGTGATACCGAACTGCTCCACCAGCTCGCGGTAGGCGCCGACGCGCTCGTCGTCGCCGTGCTCGCGCCTGGCCCCCTTCGCGCGAGTGCGTTGCTGCTCCATCTCGTGGCGGAACCCGGCGATGTCGACGCCCGTGCCGCGCTCGCCGGCGATCTCCTGGGTGAGCTCCAGCGGAAATCCGTACGTGTCGTGCAACAGGAAGGCCGTGGCGCCCGTCAGGTCGGCGTCCGTGATCGACGCCAGTTCGTTGTCGAGGATGGTCAAACCGTTGCGCAGCGTGTGGCGAAAGCGATCCTCCTCGTTGGCGATGACGCCGACGATGTACTCCCGTTGCTTGGCCACGGCGGGGTAGGCACTCTCCATCACATCGATCGCCGTCTCGCACAGCGACGGCAGCACCAGCTCCGTCGTGCCGCTGAGGTAGGCGAAGCGCACGGCCCTACGGATGATGCGCCGCAGCACGTAACCGCGGCCCTCGTTGCTCGGGAACACCCCGTCGCCGATCAGCATCGTCGACGCCCGGGCGTGCTCCGCCAGCACCCGGATGGCGAAGCTGTCGCGGTCCTCGTAGTCGCCCACGCGATACGCCCGCCCCGTGATCGCGCACGCCTGCTCGATCAGCGGCCTCATCAGGTCGGTCTCCCACACCGCCTCGACGCCCTGCAGCAAACACAGGATGCGTTCCAGACCGGCGCCTGTGTCGATCGAGGGGTTCGGCAGCGGGGTGCGCCTGCCGTCGCGCCCTTGGTCGTATTGCATGAACACCAGGTTCCAGAACTCCATGAATCGGTCGCCGCGAGGATCGGAGGCAGGGCCTCCATCGGGCCCGTACGAAGGGCCGCGGTCGAGGTGCAGCTCGCTGCACGGACCGCACGGACCGGTGTCGCCCATCTGCCAGAAGTTGTCCTTGTCGCCGAGGCGCTGGATGCGCTCCATCGGAACGCCGACCACGTCGTGCCAGATCTGCTCGGCCTCGTCGTCGCTGTCGTGCACGGTGATCCACAGCCGCTCTGGGTCGAACCCGAATCCGTCGGTGACGAGCTCCCAACTCCACGGGATGGCCTGCTCCTTGAAGTAGTCGCCGAAGCTGAAGTTTCCCATCATCTCGAAGAACACCAGGTGACGGGTGGTGCGGCCGACCTCGTCGAGGTCGTTGTGCTTGCCGCCGGCTCGCACACACTTCTGCGAGCTGACGGCCCGCCGGTAGGGCGGCGTCTCGTCGCCTACGAAGTACGCCTTGTACGGCACCATGCCAGCGACGTTGAACAGCACGGTGGGATCGTGTGGGATCAAGCTGGCAGAGGGCACCACGGTGTGGTCGCGGGCGGCGAAGAAGTCGCCGAACGCCGATCGCAGTTCGTCGGCCGTGCGAGGGGGGCTGGTCACCTCGTCATCCTACCGGTGGGCGCCGGCGGCGGCCGGTACGATTACGCGCGTGCCGCGCCCGTTCGATGCCGCTGACGTGCATGAATGGGTCAGCTTCGATGCCGACGACGAGCAGCGTACGTGGCTGTTCGACGCCACGTTCCTGCGTTCCAACTATCATTGCATCTACGGCGAAGGGTGCCAGGGCGTGCTCGACGGTCCGTCGCCCGAGTTGGCGCAGGGGTGCTGCAGCTACGGCGCCCATCTCGTGGATGAGGACGACGTAGCGAGAGTGGTCAAGGCCTTCGTCAGCCTGCGCCCCGACCAGATGCAGTTCTACGACCAGGCCACCGAGCAAGGGTTCCTGGCGCCCGGCGACGACGACGCCGGCAACCCGGTGACCACGACGGCATTGGCCGACGACGCCTGCATCTTTCTCAACAG
>JACDHN010000359.1 GCA_013821025.1 Acidimicrobiia bacterium
GCGGGCGTAGTTCGTGAGGTGGGCGGAGAAGACGACGCGGTTGGGCACCGTGACCGGACCGAGGTCGATCGACGTCCACAGGCGCGCCCCCATCAGGTCATCCTGACCGCTCGCCGCGCTGCAGCATGTATCGGGAACGCGATTTCTGCGGCCGGGTCGGATCGTCGATCGTCCAGCGGCCTACAGTCGGCCAATGCGTGTGCGCCTGGATGCGGATGCCTGCGAGGGTCACAACCGGTGCTACGCGCTGGCGCCCGAGCTGTTCGACGTGGACGACTACGGCCAGGCCGTGGTGATCGGAGACGGGACGGTCGCCGCCGAGCTCGGCGACAAGGCCCGGTTGGCCGTCGCCAACTGCCCGGAGTACGCCATCTCGCTAGAAGAGGAGGAGCTGTGACCGTTCATGAGGCGGCCGCCGAAGCGCCTGGAGGCGCCGGCGTACCGAATCAGGACTCTGCCTCTGAACGACGCGACCCTGTGACCGTTCATGAGGCGGCCGCCGAAGCGCCTGGAGGCGCCGGCGTACCGAATCAGGACTCCGATCACGACGCCGTGTACGGTCCGGTCGAGAGCTGGGAGCGCGACTTCGACCACGCCGATCCGTCGTACAACCGTCAGGCGCACGCTGTGTGGGAACAGCTGCGAGGTTCGTGCCCGATCGCCCGTACCGAGCGCTACGGCGGGGCGTGGCTACCCGTGACACACGAACTGGTGCGCGAGATCGCTTACGACACGGAGCACTTCTCCAGTCGCGGCGTGGTGGCCAGCACCGGCCGGCCCGACATCGCGGCGCCCATCGGCCCGGCGCCACCGATCACCAGCGATCCTCCGTTCCACCAGATCGCTCGTCGCCTGTTGCTGCCGCCATTCGCCCCCAAGCAGATCGAACCATGGGAGGACGAGATCCGCCTGGTGTGCCGGCAGCGCCTCGACGCCATGGGAGAGATCGAACCCGGCACGACCGTGATCGACGCCGCCCTGCAGTACGCCCAGCACATCCCTGTCAATGTGATCTCGCGCATGCTCGGGTTCCCGCTGGAAGACGACGACCTGTTCCGAGAGTTCGTGCACGATCAGCTCGAGGGTGTGAACCGGCCTGTCGAGGCGCGCCAGTGGGCGTTCGATCGCCTGGACGACTACGTCGACAACCAGGTGCGCGAGCACATCGAGCATCCTCGCGATGACCTCACCAGCTACCTGCTGAGCGCCGAGATCGGCGGCAACCCGCTGAGTGCCGATCATGTGCGCGGCACCATCGTGCTGCTGCTGCTGGCGGGCATCGACACCACGTGGAGCGCCATCGGTTCGTCGATCTGGCACCTGGCCGGTCATCCCGACCATCGCCGGCGCCTGCGCGAGGACCCCGACGTGTGGACGTTTGCCGTGGAGGAGCTGTTGCGGGCCTACGCCCCCGTGACCATGGCCCGCCTCGTCGCCGACGACGTGGAGTTCCACGGCTGCCCGATGAAAACCGAAGAGTGGGTGCTCTTGCCGTTCCCGGCGGCGAACCGCGACCCTGAGTTCTTCGAGCAGGCCGACGAGGTGGTGCTCGACCGGCAGGAGAACCGGCATGCCGCCTTCGGCCTCGGCATCCACCGCTGCCTCGGCTCCAACCTCGCTCGCCTCGAGTTGCGCGTTGCGCTGGAGGAGTTCCTGACCCGGTTCGAGGAGTTCGAGTTGTCCGATCCCGAGGCCGTGACGTGGAGCGTCGGTCAGATCCGCGGACCGCGGTCGCTGCCCGTTCGCATCCTCGCCGCCACCCGGTGATGACGGTTCCTGACGAGATGACGGCGACCGTCCACGGCACGTGCCACCACGACTGCCCCGATTCGTGCGGCTGGGTGGTCACCGTCGAGGAAGGGGTGGCCGTAAAGCTGCGGGGTCGGGCCGACCACCCGTACAGCTACGGCGAGTTGTGCCCCAAGGTGAACCGGTTCCTGGATCGGGTGTACAGCCCCGACCGGGTTCTGACTCCGATGCGCCGGATCGGCGCCAAGGGCGAGGGACTTTTCGAGCCAGTTTCGTGGAGTGAGGCGCTCGCGGAGATCGCCGGCAGGTTGCACGCCGCCATCGACGCCCACGGATCCGAGAGCGTGCTGCCGTTCAGCGACGCCGGTAACCAGAGCTTGCTGTCGATGATGGGCATGGACGGTCGCTTCTTCCACCACATGGGGGCCAGCCTGCTGGAGCGCGCCATCTGCGGCCCCACGGCCGGGCATGGCGTGCGGATGACGAACGGCAGCGGCATGGGCCTCGACGCACTGGAGCTCGTCCACAGCAAGCTGATCATCCTGTGGGCCACGAACACCCGGCTGACGAACCGTCACCTGTGGCCGACCATCGAGGCGGCGCGGCGCGATGGAGCCCGGCTCGTGGTGATCGACCCGATCCGCACGCTGACTGCCGAGGCTGCCGATGAGTTCATCCAGCCGCTGCCGGGCACGGACGTCGCCCTGATGCTGGCGATGATGCACGTGCTCATCCGCGACGGGCTGATCGACCGGCAGTGGGTGGATCGCCACACCATCGGCCATGACGACCTGGCGGCCCATGTCAGCGAGTGGACACCGGATCGAGCCGCCGCCGTTTGTGGGCTCGATGTGGGCGTCGTCGAGCACCTCGCCCACGAGTACGGCACCATCCGCCCGGCGGCGATCCGCACGCTGATCGGCGGCGAGCACCACGAGAACGGGGCCATGTTGTACCGGACGATGGCCGTGCTGCCGGCTCTCGTCGGCGCCTGGGGCGATCGCGGCGGTGGGCTGTCGCGCAGCGTCGGCGCCTACCACGACGCCCTCGTCGATGGGCAGGCGCTCAGCCGTCCCGACCTACTTGCAGGGCGCCGTCCCCGCACGATCAACATGAGCCGGCTCGGTGAGGTGCTCACCGACCCGGCGATGGCCCCGCCCGTCGGGGCGCTCGTCGTATGGAACTGCAACCCGCTCGTCATCGTGCCGAACGCCGAGGTGGTGCGTGCCGGGCTCGCCCGCGACGACCTGTTCACCGTGGTGCACGAGCAGTTCCTCACCGACACGGCCCGCTATGCCGACATCGTGCTGCCGGCCACGACGCAGAT
>JACDHN010000101.1 GCA_013821025.1 Acidimicrobiia bacterium
GACTCATCGGAATGAGAATAGTGGCACGATAGTGGCACGCGAGACCTTCGCCGCCTAAGCCCCGCGGCTATCATGGCCTCTAAGCTGCACTTTCATGGAGCGGGTGACGGGAATCGAACCCGCACCACCAGCTTGGAAGGCTGGGGCTCTAGCCGTTGAGCTACACCCGCGTGTCAGTCGAACGATAGCGACGGGCCGACGGCACCGAGTCAGGCCTTGCGAGAACCCTTGCTTGCCCAGAACTCGTTCAGGGCGCGCTGGACCTTGACGTACCAGATGATGTTGCCGATGAGAGGGAGCAGGAACCACAGTCCGAGGGTTGTCGAGACCGGGCTCTGTCGGTTGTCGCGCTGGTACATCTTCTCGATCTCGTTCGGGATCGTGAACATCAGCACGATGGCGAAGACGAGGTACAGCACGACGCCGAGGACGCCCCCGAGACCATCGCCGTTGTACCGCTTGAGGTCCTCTTTCGTTCGGTATGTCCAGATCGCCGCCCACACGCCCACCGTGATGATCGATAGGAAGATCGTCATGCCCGTCTGGTACCGCAACCCGGTGATGTCCTCGGGCGGCTGGCCGACAGGGACGAAGTAGCCCGCGGCGCCCTGAGCGACCGGCGGCTGGCCCGGCGCTTGGGACCCGCCAGCGGGGCGATCCTGCCCTTGTGAGCCCGGTGGCGCCGGCCATCCGGAGGGGCCGCCCGGAGGGGGCGGCGGCGGCGAGTTCGGTGGTACCTGGCTCATGCCGTTCACCCTAATGACCGCCCGAGTGCCGACGCCCCACACCGGCGCTGGGCCTCGATGGCAGGCTTACCGATGGTGTGTTCGGCGGCGCCGTCAGCGACGCGCTGCCCGTCGGGCCACCTTGGCGATGCGTTTGGCGGCACGCCCGATCGGTTCCAGGTTGCGGTGATCGAGGTCGCCGATCTCAGCACCGTTGTCGAACAACACTCGGTAGCGCTGCCACTGGAACCCGTTGGCCAACAGCACCCTTCCCTCGCAACCGGTCGGCGCACCGTGCACATCGATCGTCGTCCGCACGCGGTCGCCGATGCGCAGGTCGATCTGGCCGTCGTGCGGGGTAGCCAACGAATGTGGCTTCCAGTACTCCATCGCCGCCAGTCTGGCGCGCGGGGCGAGTGCAACGAAAGCTCGTGGGTTTGCTCGGCGGCCACCGTCTCCTGCCCAACGCTCCTCAGCTTCCCTCGGGACGACCGGTAGCCTCGGTGACCTGTGAAGAGTTCGGTCGAGTCCCTCGAGGGAAACAAGGTCAAGGTCTACGTCGAGGTCGAGGAATCAGAGTTCGACAAGGACATCGACCGGGCGTTCAAAGCCATCGCCCGCGAGATCAAGCTGCCCGGTTTCCGCAACGGCAAGGCCCCTCGGCGGGTGCTCGAGGCGCGCATCGGCGTCGGTCCCGCTCGCGAGCAGGCCCTGCGCGACTCCGTACCGCTGTACCTGGCCAGGGCCGTGCGCGAGCACCACGTGGATCTGGTGGCCGCCCCCGAGATCGAGATCACGGACGGCGCCGAGGAGGGTGGCGTCGAGTTCGACGCCACGTGCGAGGTGCGCCCCGAGATCACGGTGCCCGGCTATGGCGGGCTGCGTGTCGAGCTGCCGTCCCCGACGGCCACCGACGCGGACATCGAGGAAGCCATGGATGCCGAGCGGCGCCGTCACGGTTCGCTCGGCGACGTCGACCGCCCGATCGAGACCGGTGACTTCGTCACGCTCGATCTGTCGGCGACTCGCGACGGTGAGCCGCTGGCCGGGTTGAACACCGAGGACTGGTCGTACGAGGTCGGCCAGGGTTGGGTCGCCGACGAGCTCGATGAGCATCTGGTCGGGACCAGCGCCGGCGACGAGCTCGCCTTCAGCGCTGTGCCCAACGGGACCGATGAGGCGGCCGACCTTGCGGTCTCGGTGAAGGCCGTGCAGGAGCTCGTGCTGCCGGAAGTCGACGACGACTGGGTTGGCGAAAACCTTGGCGAGCACGAGACCGTCGACGAATGGCGGGCAGCGCTGATCGACCAGCTTGCCGAGCAGAAGTTGGCTCAGGCCCGCCAGCAGTATGTCGGCGAGGTCACCAACGCGCTCGCCCTGCTCGTCGACATCGATACCCCTGCGGCGATGGTGCAGAACGAGTTCCAGGCCCGGCTGAAGAACACGCTCGAGCAGTTCCAGGCTCGCGGCGTCGACATCCAGCAGTTCCTGTCGGCCACCGGTCAGGATCCCGAGACGTTCACCGCCGCCATCCGCGACCAGTCCGAGCACGCCGTGAAGCTCGACCTCGCGCTTCGGGCCGTCGCAACGGCCGAGCAGATCGAGGTGAGTGACGAGGAGCTCGACGCCGAGTTCGCCCAGATCGGCGTGCGCTTCGGCGAGAAGCCGGCGCGGGTGCGCAAGGCCTACATCGACAACAACGGCGTCGAGGATCTCGTGATGCAGATGCGCAAGTCGAAGGCGCTCGATTGGCTCGTTCACCACGCCGAGGCCGTGGACACCGAGGGCAACCCGATCGACATCGACCTGCTGCTCGACCACGACCATCACGACGATCACGACGAAGCATCCGAACCAGTGTCGGAAGCATCCGCAGCACCCCCATCATCAACCGATCAGGCATCATCAACCGATCAGGCATCATCAACCGATCAGGCATCAGAAACCGATCAGGAGGACGGCAAGTGAACCTCGACGCCATCAACTACCTCGTGCCGAACGTCGTCGAGCAGACGAGCCGTGGAGAACGGGCCTATGACCTCTACAGCCGTCTGCTCAAGGAGAACATCATCTTCTTGCAGACGCCGATCGACGATCAGATCGCCAGCCTCATCTCGGCGCAGCTCATCCACCTGGAGAGCGAGAACCCTGACAAGGACATCAACATCTACATCAACAGCCCGGGTGGTGACATCACGGCGCTGTTCGCCATCTACGACACGATGCAGTTCATCCGCAACGACATCGCCACGATCTGCATCGGGCAGGCTGCGTCGGCCGCTGCCGTGCTGTTGGCCGCCGGCGCCAAGGGCAAGCGTCTCGCGCTTCCGCACAGCAGGATCCTGCTGCACCAGCCGTACGGGCAAGTCAGCTACGGACAGGTCACCGACCTCGAGCTGGCGGCCAAGGAGATCCTGCGGATGCGGGACCTGCTCGAGGAGATCCTCGCCGAGCACACCGGCCAGCCGCTGGAGCGCATCCACAACGACACCGACCGCGACTTCGTGCTGGAAGCAAACGAGGCGCTCGAATATGGCATCATCGATGACGTGATCTCCTCCCGGGAGAGCGCCGACCAGTCCGGGGCAATCCGCTGATCGACCCGCACGACGTACCGATACCGCACGCAGAGACCTAGAGGGGAGTGCCGTGGCCAAGTTTGGCGAGACTGGAGAGCTGCTCAAGTGCAGCTTCTGCGGCAAGTCGCAGAAGCAGGTGCGCAAGCTCATCGCCGGCCCGGGTGTCTACATCTGCGACGAGTGCATCGATCTCTGCAACGAGATCATCGAAGAGGAGCTCACCGAGACCGGTGACTTCACCTTCGAGCATCTCCCCAACCCGCGAGAGATCCGCTCGTTTCTCGACGAGTACGTCGTCGGTCAGGACGAGGCCAAGAAGATCCTGTCGGTGGCGGTGTACAACCACTATCGGCGCATCCAGTACGAGCAGCACAACGGGAATGCCCGCCGCGAGGATGTCGAGCTGACCAAATCCAACGTGCTGCTGCTCGGTCCGACGGGATGCGGCAAGACGCACCTCGCACAGACACTCGCCAGGATGCTCAACGTGCCGTTCGCCGTCGCCGATGCCACGGCACTCACCGAAGCTGGCTACGTGGGCGAAGACGTCGAGAACATCCTGCTCAAGCTCATCCAGGCCGCCGACTTCGACGTGAAGAAGGCCGAGACCGGCATCGTCTACATCGATGAGATCGACAAGATCGCCCGCAAGAGCGAGAACCCCTCGATCACCCGCGACGTGTCGGGCGAGGGCGTGCAGCAGGCGCTGCTCAAGATCCTCGAGGGCACCCAGGCGTCCGTGCCGCCCCAGGGCGGGCGCAAGCACCCGCACCAGGAGTTCATCCAGATCGACACCACGAACGTGCTGTTCATCCTCGGCGGGGCATTCGCCGGGCTGGAGCCGATCATCGGCAGCCGAGTGGGTGAGAAGGGCGTTGGTTTCCACGGCACCGTGCGCTCCAAGCTCCAGCGCGACCCTGGCGAACTGTTCCTCCAGGTGCTGCCAGAGGATCTGATCAAGTTCGGCATGATCCCCGAGTTCATCGGACGCCTGCCGATGACCGGCGTCGTGCGCTCGCTCGATCGCGAGGCGCTGATCAGCATCCTCACAGAGCCGAAGAACGCGCTCGTTCGGCAGTACTCCAAGGTGTTCGAGTTCGAGGATGTGGAACTGGAGTTCACCACCGACGGTCTCGAGGCCATCGCCGACCAGGCGCTGCTGCGGGGCACGGGGGCCAGGGGGCTGCGGGCCATCCTCGAAGAGGTGCTGCTCAACACGATGTACGACGTGCCGGGGCGCACCGATGTCGGCAAGGTGTTGATCGACGGCAGCACTGTGCGCGAGCGTGTCAACCCGACGCTCGTGCCACGTACCCCGGCTCGCGCCACTCGGCCCCGCAAAGCCGCGTCGTAACGCGTGAACTACGCCAAGGCGCTGGCGTACCTCGACCAGCACGTCAGCTACGACACGACGGGACGGATCGAATCCCCCTCGCTCGACAACATCCAGCGGATGATGACGACCATGGGCGAGCCGCAGTTGGCGGCACCGGCAATCCATGTCACGGGTACGAACGGCAAGGGATCGACGGTGCAGATGATCACGCGGCTGCTGATGGCCCACGGACTCACCGTTGGGACGTACACGAGCCCGCACCTCCATCGAGTCAACGAGCGCATCGCCAGGAGCGGTGAGCCGATCGACGACGAATCGTTCGCCGAGCAAATCGCAGCGATCGCAGAGCTCGAGGGGCTAACAGGTGTGCGGCCCAGCTACTTCGAAGCGTGCACGGCGGCGGCGTTCCGTTGGTTCGCCGACGTCGCCGTCGATGTGGTGGTGGCCGAGGTGGGGCTGCTCGGACGCTGGGACGCCACCAACGTGCTCGACGCACAGGTAGCCGTCGTCACGAACATCGGCATGGACCACAATGAGTTCGCCGGCCCGACGCTTGCCGACATCGCCAGGGAGAAGGCGGGCATCATCAAGCCGGGCTCGGCTGCCGTCATCGGCGAGACATCCGAAAGTCTCGTCGACATCTTGGCCGAGCCGGCGGCAAGCACCCGGCTGTGCCGCGACATCGACTTCGCGGTGGAAGGCAACGAGCTGGCGATCGGTGGCCGGCTCGTCGACCTGCGAACGCCCACCTCGATCTATCCCGACATGTTCCTTCCGTTGCACGGGGCGCATCAGGGCGACAACGCAGCCGCCGCGCTGACTGCGGTCGAGACGTTCTTCGCCGCGCCACTTGCCGCAGACTTGGTGGCCGAGGGCTTCGCCGCCGTGGAGATGCCCGGCCGGTTCGAGGTGGTTGGCCATCAGCCGCTCGTGATCGTGGACGGCGCTCACAACCCTGCCGGCGGCGACACGTGCGCCCAGGTGTTCTTCGACGACTTCGCGCCGGAGGGTCGCCGGATCTTGGTGGTCGGGACGTTGCGTGATCCCGCTGAAATGCTGGCGGCGCTGCGTGCCGAAGAGTTCGACGCTGTGATCGCCGCTACCGCCCCGTCCCCGCGTGGCGTCGATGCTCGTGCAGTGGGGGCGGCGGCCGTGGCTGTCGGGGCCGAGGAGGTGCTGGTGGTCGACACCATCAGCGATGCCTGCCGGATGGCGCTTGATGAGGCCGACGCCTCCGACGCCGTGCTGGTGGCCGGCTCGCTCTACGTCGCCGGCGAAGCCAGGGTTGCGCTCGCCAAGCTGCTGCCCTAGGCGTACTCGCGGCTGGGAAGACGTCTCTGGATACGCTCCCGAGACATGGGCGACGATCTCCCGATCTGTCGGACGTGCGGCGTGCAGTACGGCGCTCGACGGGACGACTGCCCCATCTGCGAGGACGAGCGTCAGTACGTCGGTTGGGACGGCCAGGAGTGGATCACCCTTGCCGAGCTGCGCGCCGCCGGGCACAGGGGGCGGATCGAGTACGAAGGTCCTGGCATCTTCGGCATCGGTGCCGATCCGCCGACGGGGATCGGGCAGCGGGCGCTGCTGGTCCGCTCGCCCTCCGGCAACGTGCTGTGGGACATGGTCACCTACCTCGACGGCGACCTCGTCGAGCGAGTCGAGGAGCTCGGCGGGGTGTCCGCGATCGCGATCAGCCACCCGCATTTCTACGGCTCGATGATCGAATGGGCGCACGCCTTCGACGCGCCCGTCTACATCCACGTCGCGGACCGCCAATGGGTCGCCCGTCCCGATGACTCGGTCGTGTTCTGGGAGGGTGACACGAAGGAGATCGGCGACGGCCTGACGCTCATCAACGCCGGCGTGCACTTCGCCGGCGGCCAGGTGCTGCACTGGCAGGACGGTGAGGAGGACGGGCCCGATGGTCGCCAACACGGCGCGCTGTTGTCCGGCGACATCTTCACGGTCGTCCAAGACCGGCGGTACGTCAGCTTCATGTACAGCTATCCCAACCACATCCCGGAACGGCCCCGCGTGATCCGGCGGGCTCTCCAGCTGATCGAACCGTTCGCCTTCGAGCGCGTGTACGGCGCGTGGTGGAAACGAGTGGTGTACGCCGATGGGGTCGCAGCCGTGCGTCGTTCCGCTGACCGCTATTTGCAATTCGCGCTTGACGACGACGGGCTCGAAGGGGCCGTCGGCTCGTCGTAACCGTCCGATCCTTCCTGGTCCTGGCACGCCAGCGGTGGGTATGGTCGCTGGCGTGATGCCTGTCGCCATGCGTACCGATCGCCGACGTTCAGCGGTCTTGGCGCTCGTGGCCGCGTCGCTCGCGGTGAGTTGCTCGTCGGCGCCCGATGAGGGCGCGGACGCCACGGGGGGTACCGACGCCAGCGCGGAGCGCCCGACGTCCGAGCTCCCGGCGGCGAACCAGGCGACATCGAGCATCGCCGTGCCGCCAACGCCTGCCACATCGGCGGCCACCGCAACATCGTCCTCGACCGTCGCGCCGGAGCCAACGGTGAGCGCTCGATCCACCGATCCCATCACTGACGCCGATGAGCCGCAGGAGGTTCCTGCTGGCAGCGATCTGTACACCGTGCCGGATCCGATTCCCGACGGAGCGCACGGCACACTGCTGCGCTACCAGGAGGTCACGCCCTCGGTCCATGCCAAGAGCAGGACTTGGCGGATGATGTACTTGTCCGAATCGCTGGCCGGAGACCCGATCGTGGTCACCGGCCTTGCCGTCGTTCCGCAGACACCGGCACCGCCGGGTGGTCGCAACATCGTGACCCTCACGCACGGCACCACCGGGAGCGCAGATCGGTGCGCGCCCTCGATGGCTCCGGGTAGTGCCGGCGAACTGCTGCTGCTCGGCCCGTCGGTGGTCTCCGGATCGATCATCGCCGCCACCGACTACGAAGGCATGGGCACGCCGGGCGCTCATCCCTACCTCGTAGGAGTCAGCGAAGGTCGCTCGGGGCTCGACGCTGCGCTCGCCGCCCGACACCTCCCCGACGCCGAAGCGGGCAGCCAGCTCGGCGTGATGGGCTACTCCCAGGGCGGCCATGCCGCCATGTGGACAGCACAGCTCGCCGCCGAGTGGGCGCCCGAGCTCGACCTGGTCGGCACGTTCGCCGGTGCGCCTCCGACCGAGATCAGCACGATCGTCGGTGTCGCCCTTCCAGGAGGCTCGTCATCGTTCATCTACCTGCTGGTCGCCGGGTACGCCGAGGCGTACGGCGATGACGCCGATCCGGCCACCTTCTTCACGCCAGCGGGGCTCCGAGACCTCGACCTCGCCGACGAGCTGTGCGTGGGCGAACTGTTCGGCGCGCTGGCAGATGTCACGGCTGACGCCTACCTTCCCGGAGCCGGATCCGAACCGCCCTGGACCGAACTTGCGAGTGAGAACGACGCCGGCACGACAGCTGTCGATGCGCCGCTGCTGATCATCCACAGCGCCGTCGATGACACCGTCCCGGCGGTCCTCAGCGAGATCGCCTTCGACCGGCTGTGCAGGCTCGGTCAGGTGGTGGAGCGGCGCGTGCCGCC
>JACDHN010000360.1 GCA_013821025.1 Acidimicrobiia bacterium
GCCGGACACCCGATGACCCAGGGTCTAGATCGTCTCGCCAACTCAGCGCTCACAGCAACACGGGTCGGGCGAGATCCGTGATCCACGCCTTTGGCGTGCCGCCGTGATCGGTCACCGCCTCAGGAACGTCGTCGAGCACGCGCAGCCACACCGACGCGCGCCACAGCGGAGCGATCCGGAGGGCGTGCGCACAGAGCACGCGCAGTTCTTCCAGTCCGGCGTAGTCAGTCCAGGCGCCGAGGTATCCGTCGAAGACCGCCTGGATCCGCCGGTCACGGCAGTCGACAACGTCGTCGGGTGTCTCGACCTGCCAACGGTGCAGCAGCTCCCAGACGAACATCACCAGCGAGCCGAAGGGATGTGACCAGATCGCCTCGGCGAAATCGAAGAACCGGTACGGAGCGCCGTCGCTCCGGGGTACGAACACGTTGCGTGGAAAGAGATCTGTCTGATCGAGCGCCAGCGGAACACGCCCGTCGGTGAGTGCATGTGCGGATCTCTCGATGTCCGGCAGTGCTGCGACCAGCCGCCGGTGCTCGTCCGGGGTCAGGTGGCGTGGGTCGGCGGCGGGGAACGCCGCCATCGCTTCGAGACAGATCCGTGCAAGACGTGGAGCTTCGCGAGGTTCGATGATCGGCAGTCCCGCCGCGATGAGCGCCGAGCCGTGACCAACCGTCGCTCGTTGCACCTGGGCGAAGTCGTCCAACAGCCGAGCGATGGAGGTGATCTCGACGCCGCGATTGCCCCCGACCGACGCATCCATCAGCGTTCGGCCGCCATCGCGAGTGAGCGACCAGCCTGTGACCGGTTCGATCGCGATCGGTGCGTCGACGAGGCCCGGGCTGATCTCGGCGAGGACTGCGTGCACGGTGGCCTCGTGGCGGTTTCCCTGGCAGTTCTCCTTGAACCACAGTCGACCGATGTCGGTCTCGATCCACCAGACGGTCGACCATGGGCGTGTCTCCCCGTGCGTCAGCTTGCCGCGCAAATCGATGCCGAGGCGTTCCGCTTCATCACCGATCCACGTCGCCACTGCCGCGATCCATCCACCACCGCGCGCGAGCGATCCGTAGTTGGTCATGGCGTGCAGGTTGGCGACTGGCAGCGCCCGCCGTCAACGGAGTTCGAACCCCTGCCCCAAACAGGTACTCCGAATCGTGACGTGCGGCAGGGAGTAGCCGTCGTCGACCTCTTTGCGTCACTCGGCCAGATACGTACACGTGTTCGCCGAGTGCGCTAGCCTTGGCGGGTGGCCCACCTCGGTAGCGTGAGCGGCTGATGCCCAAGGCCCCCCGTTCCGCATCCCGATCCGCCTCCAACGCCACCGTGATCAGCGTGCGCGGGGCGCGGGAGCACAACCTGCGCGACGTAAATGTTGAGCTGCCCCGCGACAAGCTGATCGTGTTCACCGGGATCTCCGGCTCCGGCAAGTCGAGCCTGGCGTTCGACACCATCTACGCAGAGGGCCAGCGCCGCTACGTCGAGTCCCTGAGCGCCTACGCCCGCCAGTTCCTGGGGCAGATGGACAAGCCCGACGTCGACGTCATCGAAGGGCTGTCACCGGCGATCTCGATCGACCAGAAATCGGCCAGCCGCAACCCGCGCTCCACGGTGGGGACCATCACGGAGGTGTACGACTACTTGCGGCTGCTCTATGCCAGGGTCGGCGTGCAGCACTGCATCAACGAAGGAGCCCGGCTCTCCCGCCAGACGCCCCAGCAGATCGTCGACAGGATCATGGAGCTGCCTGAGGGCACCCGCTTCCAGGTGCTGGCGCCCGTCGTGCGGGGCCGCAAGGGCGAGTACCACACGCTGCTCGAGGACATCTCCGGGCAGGGCTTCGTGCGCGCCCGCATCGACGGTGAGACGGTGCTGATCGACGAGTTCTTGTCGCGCGACGAGGGTCTCGCCCGCTACGAGCAGCACAAGATCGAGATCGTGGTCGACCGCCTGGTGCGGCGCGACGGCATCGAACGACGCCTCACCGACTCGCTGGAGACGGCACTTGGCCTGGCCGACGGCGTCGCTGAGTTGGACCTTGTCAACCCCGAGGGCGTCAACCCCGATGGCGACGACCAGACGCTGACGTTCTCCCAGCACCTGGCGTGCCCTGTGTGCGGTACCAGCTACGAGGAGCCGGCACCGAGGAGCTTCTCGTTCAACTCGCCTTACGGCGCCTGCGAACGCTGCGACGGGTTGGGTACCACGTACGAGGTCGACCCAGAGCTGGTGATCGCCGACCCCGACATGACGCTGGCCGAGGGGGCGATCGTGCCATGGCGCAGCGCGCACACCCAGTACTTCACGCGAATGCTGGAGTCGGTGGCGGGCGACAACAGCTTCGACGTCGACACGCCGTGGAGCAAGCTCACCGACAAGCAGCGCCAACTGATCCTGTTCGGCACAGAGGGCAAGATCAGCGTCCGCTACAAGAACCGGTACGGCCGTCAGCGCCAGTACACCGCCGAGTACGAGGGCGTCATCCCGTGGATCAAGCGGCGCCATGAGGGCTCCGACTCCGATTGGTCGCGCGAGCAGTACGAGAGCTACATGCGCGAGGTGCCGTGCTCGGCGTGCGAGGGCGCCCGGCTGAAGCCGGCCACGCTGGCCGTCACGGTGAACGACAAGAACATCGCCGAGGTGTGCGCCATGTCCATCGGCGAGTCCGCAAAGTTCCTCGCCGGGCTGGAGCTGAGCGAGCGTGACCGGCTGATCGCCGAGCGCGTGGTCAAGGAGGTCAACGCCCGGCTCGGCTTTTTGCTCGACGTCGGTCTTGACTACCTCACGCTGTCGCGGTCGGCCGGCACGCTGGCCGGCGGTGAAGCGCAGCGCATCCGCCTGGCCAGCCAGATCGGGTCGGGACTCGTTGGCACGCTGTACGTGCTCGACGAGCCGTCGATCGGCCTGCACCAGCGCGACAACCGGCGGCTGATCGACACCTTGACGCGCCTTCGCGATCTCGGCAACACGGTGATCGTCGTCGAGCACGACGAGGAGACCATCCGCGCAAGCGACTGGATGGTCGACATCGGGCCTGGCGCCGGCGAGCATGGTGGCGCCGTCGTGTA
>JACDHN010000361.1 GCA_013821025.1 Acidimicrobiia bacterium
CTGACGGTTGTACGACGGATCGGCGTGGTCGAAGTCGCGCTCCCAGCTCTCGACCGGACCGTACATGGCGTCGTGGGCGGAGTCCTGATTCGGCACGCCGGCGCCTCCAGGCGCTTCGGCGGCCGCATCATGAACGGTCACCGGTCCTCCTCTTCTAGCGAGATGGCGTACTCCGGGCAGTTGGCGACGGCCAACCGGGCCTTGTCGCCGAGCTCGGCAGCGACCGTCCCGTCTCCGATCACCACGGCCTGGCCGTAATCGTCCACGTCGAACAGCTCGGGCGCCAGCGCGTAGCACCGGTTGTGACCCTCGCAGGCATCCGCATCCAGGCGCACACGCATTGGCCGACTGTAGGCCGCTGGACGATCGACGGTCCGATCCAGCCGCAGAAATCGCGTTCCTGATACGTGCTGCAGCGCGGCGAGCGGTCAGGATGACCTGATGGGGGCGCGCCTGTGGACGTCGATCGACCTCGGTCCGGTCACGGTGCCCAACCGCGTCGTCTTCTCCGCCCACCTCACGAACTACGCCCGCCACGGGCTGCCCACCGAGCAGCACGCCGCGTACTACGCCGAACGGGCGGCCGGGGGCACGGGGCTCATCATCACCGAGGAGCACTCCACCCATCCCACCGACTGGCCGTACGAGAAGTTGATCCACGGCTTCCACCGAGACGTCATCCCGGGTTACCAGCGCATCACCGAGGCGGTCCATCGCCACCGGGTGCCGATCTTCGCCCAGATCAATCACAACGGGGGTCAGGCGTCGTCGATGTACTCGCGACTCCCGGTGTGGGCTCCGTCGCCGGTGGCTGATCCGCTGTTCCGTGAGGTCCCGAAGGCCGTTACTCACGACGAGATCGCAGAGATCGTGCACGGGTACGCCGTGGTCGCCGAGCACTGCGCAGAAGGCGGCTTCGACGGGATCGAGCTGCAATGCTCGCACTCCTCGATCGTCAGGGGCTTCCTGTCACCAGTCACGAACCACCGCGCGGACAACTATGGCGGTGCGCTCCCCAACCGCGCCCGGCTGCTGTTCGAGATCGTGGCCGCAGTTCGCCACGTCATCGGTGACCGGCTGGCCCTGGGCGTGCGAATCTGCGGTGACGAGCTGATCGAGGGCGGGACGACGATCGACGACGCCGTGGCGATCGCCACCATGGTCGAGGCCGGCGGCCAGGTCGACTACATCAACACGTCGATCGGGGTGGCCACCGCAAGCCTGTTCATGATCGAGGCGAGCATGCACGTCCCACCGGGTTACGCGATGTTCATCCCGTCCGCCATCCGCGATGTCATCGCCCTGCCCGTCATCGGTGTCGGTCGCTTCAAGGATCCGCTGCAGGCCGAGCGGGCGCTGGCCGACGGGCTGTGCGATCTGGTCGGGGTCGTCAGGGGGCAGATCGCCGACGCCCAGTTCGCGGCGAAGTCACGGGCAGGCGCAGTTGACGAGGTGCGGCTGTGCCTGTCGTGCAACCAGGAGTGCGTGGGGCGGATGGGCCTGAACCGCTGGCTCGGCTGCATCGAGAACCCACGTACCGGACGGGAGGCCGAACGCCAGCGAGCCGAGGTGGGTTTCACCCATCGTCGCCACCGCTCCCAGCGGCGGGGATCGGTCCTGATCGCCGGCGCCGGACCCGCAGGACTCCAGGCGGCGATCGCCGCCCACCGCGCCGGCTGGCTGCCCCGGGTGCTGGAACGCACCGAGCACGCCGGCGGGCTCGTACGGCTCGCCGCCTCTGTCCCGAACCGCGCCGAGTTGGGCGATCTCGTCCGTAACCAGCTCGCCGAGTGCCGCCGTCTGGGTATCGCCATCGAGTACGGCACCGACGTCGACGCACGCCGGCTCGTCGCCGAGCGGCCCGACCACGTGATCGTCGCCACCGGTTCGGTGCCCCACCGGCCCTGGTGGGTCGGCGATCGCGCCACGAACGTCTGTGACATCACCGAAGTGCTCGACGGCTCGGCCCTCCCCACTGGACGCGTCGTCGTCATCGACGAGATCGGGTTCCACCACGCTACGTCCGTAGCGGAACTGCTCGCCGATCGAGGCCTCGAGGTCGAGATCATCACGAACGCCATGGTCGTCGGACAGGATCTCGGGATCACGCTCGACATGGAACTGTGGTGGATCCGGGCGAATCGCAAGGGCATCGTCCAGACGACAGACCTGGTCCCGATGGGCTTCCACGAAGAACAGCTCACACTGCTGCACCACCCGACGGGCACCGAAACCCACCGCACCCCTGATTGGCTCGTACTCGCCGTGCCGGGCCAGCCACACGACGGGCTGTACCACGAGGCCAAGGGCTTCGGGCTTCCCGTCACACGAGTCGGCGACTGCGTGGCCCCGCGGCGGGCTCACAGCGCAGTCATCGAAGGAGAGCGCGCCGGCAGCCAGCTGACGCACAAGCACCTATCGGCGCGATTGTCAGACCGCTACAGTGACATACGTGCGTGATCAATCAATTGATAGAAGGGCGAAAGCTTGCGAATGACCACGATTCAGCGTATGACCCCCGTCGGGCGTGGACGAGTCGTCGAGCGTGGAGGCGCTCGATGATCAAGTACTCGCCGATCGACGTTTCCCCCGACCAGTTCCCACCGGTCACGACCCGGCGCGACGACGCCACTCGCGATTCCCTGCTCCGCGCCGCCGACCGGCTGCTCGTCGAACAGGGCCCGAGCGCACTCACCGTTCGGGCAATCGCCAACGAAGCTCAGATGAGCACCATGAACGTGTACTCGCGCTACGGCAGCAAGGAGGGCATCGTCGATGAGCTCTATCGGCGCGGCTTCGCCAGCTTGAACAACGCCATGAACGATGTTCCGAGGACCGACGACCCACTCGACGACCTCCGGGAGATCGGAGCGATCTACCGGGAGTTCGCGCTGGAGAACTCGGCGTACTACAGCTTGATGTTCGACCGACCGGTGCGGTATTTCGAACCGTCGGGCGAGTCGCTTTCGATGGCGGTCGACGCCCTGCACCTCCTCGCCCAGCGGGTGCGACGTTGCATGGATGCCGGCCAGCTCGCCGAAGGCGACGAGACGGAGGTGGCCTCGTCG
>JACDHN010000362.1 GCA_013821025.1 Acidimicrobiia bacterium
CCGATCGCAGCCTGGAAGGCGTACACGCATTCACCTACCGGCTGGTTCCTCGACGACCATGACCCAGATGCCACGCAGGTGGGCGAGGACTTCCTTGCTCGGGTGGAGGAGATCGGCGTGCCGATCGTCGCCGTCCACAAGGGCCTATCGGGCGGCAACCGGTACGCATCACCCGTCGACATCGGACCGGCCGCCGCGGCCCATCCTGCGGTGTCGTTCCTGACCTACCACTCCGGGTTCGAGGCCGGTGTCACGGAGGGTCCGTACGATGCTGACGGCGCCGGTGTCGATCGACTGGTACGCACGGTCGCCGATGCCGGGATCAGACCTGGCAGCAACGTGTACGCCGAGTTGGGGTCGACGTGGCGCATGCTGATGGCGTCGCCCGACGAGGCGGCGCACGTGTTCGGCAAGTTGCTCATCGCCGTCGGAGAGGACAACGTGCTGTGGGGCACCGACTCGATCTGGTACGGATCACCCCAAGACCAGATCCAGGCGTTCCGGAGCTTCGAGATCACCGCCGAGTTCCAGGAGCGCTTCGGCTACCCGGCTCTCACCGCCGACATCAAGACGAAGATCCTCGGTGCCAACGCTGCCCGGCTCTACGGCGTCGATCCTCTGACGGCGCCGTGCCGCTTCGAGCCGGCCGAACGCTCCTCGCTTCGGCAGGCCGGCGAGCTGGACCACCGCACATACGGTCCCGTGCGCCGACGCGACATCATCGCCACGTTCCTCGACGAGCACCCTTGGATCAGACCGTTCCGTTGAACGCCCGGGCCTTCGTCGGGTGCTCAGGGTGGCAGTACCGCGACTGGCGGGGCGTGATCTATCCCGAGCGGCTGGCACAACGCTGCTGGTTCGAGCACTACACCACGCGGTTCGACACCGTGGAGCTCAACGCCACGTTCTATCGGCTGCCAGAAGCGACCACGGTCGAGCGGTGGGCTGCGGCGGCGCCGCCCGGGTTCGTCTACGCGCTCAAGCTCGGAGCATTCGGGTCGCACCGGATGAAGCTGCGTGATGCCGCGTCGTGGCTGCCGAACCACCTCGATCGCGCACGCCGGCTGGGACCGTCTCTCGGACCGACGCTCGTACAATTGCCACCACGCTGGAAGCGCGACGTCGCTCGGCTCGAGGACTTCTTCGCCGCCGCTCCCACCGACGTCCGCTGGGCTGTGGAGCTGCGCGAACAGTCGTGGCTGCACGACGACGTGTACGAAGTGTTGGCGCGCCACGATGCGGCAATGTGCGTGCACGACCTGCTCGACCACGTGCCGTGGAAGCTCACCGCCTCGTGGGCGTACGTCCGCTTCCACGGGCCCGAGGCCATGAAGACGCCGTACCACGGGCGGTACACGGGCAGGCGATTGTGGCGTCACGCCGAGCGCATACAGGCTTGGTTGGATGACGGGTGCGACGTGTACGCCTACTTCAACAACGACTGGTACGGCAACGCCGTGTTCGACGCCGAGTGGTTGGCCGAGCGGCTCGGCGGGTACGTGGTGCGTGATGGCGGCGACGGCTGACCTTTGGCGGATCTACTCGAGGTTGGTGCGGGCCACCAGCCGCTCGGCGACCGAGCGGTCGCCGATGATGTCCACCGTCTCGATGGGGGCCCGGCGCCACAGCACCATCAGCAGGTCGTGGGCATCGCCGCGCATCGCCGCGTCGCCCTTGGCGTGTTCCCGCGTGATCGCACAAGCGCCGTCGGCGTCCGTTGTCACCACCCATTCGCCGTCCACGTCGGTGCAGTGCAGGTGCACCGAACCGTCGAGCGGTAATGCGCCGTCGGCGGTCCACATCCTGAAGAAGAACTCCAGAAACTCGTCGATGCCGTCCGAGGCCAGGTCGGCGTCGACGCGATAGGGGTTGCCGGCGGCACGCTCGGCATCGACCCGGTGCACCGCGGTCTCTTGGGCCATCCTGCGGATCACGAAGGCGACGTCCTTCTGCTCGGACCACGTCCACACTTCGGTAGAGGGATCGACCGACGACAACGCCTCGATCAACATCTCCGCCGAACCCTCGGCGAAGTCGAAGAC
This sequence comes from Acidimicrobiia bacterium, assembly GCA_013821025.1. Taxonomy (GTDB): domain Bacteria; phylum Actinomycetota; class Acidimicrobiia; order Acidimicrobiales; family Ilumatobacteraceae; genus JACDHN01. The sequence goes on from JACDHN010000362.1 coordinate 2,043, forward strand.
GCCTTCGTCGTCCGCAGGACGCTCGGGGCGCAGGGAATCGACCTGCTCGGGATCGGTGAAGCGCCGCCGCACCATCGTCCCCCAGAAGAAGTGAACCTCGCCGATGTGCCACACCAGATCGATCGGCTTCCACCCGGGGCAGGCCTCGATCACCTGGTCGGGGTCTGCCGAACGCGCCGCAGCGAGCAACGCCGCAGCATCGGCCCGCAGCGAAGACAACAGGTCGTCATGGTGCATGGCATCGAGCGTACGCAGCTCACCGAACACCGATACTCCCATCCGTGAGGCGACGTGCTACGAACACCCGGCATGGCGTTCACGAACGAGCCCTCCAGCCGGACCGAGTCGTCCGGCAATGTTGTCGGCACGGCCGTTCGCTGCGGCGCAGCAGTCGCCATCCTGGTCAGCGGTCTTGTGCACCTGCAACTGTACTTCGACGGCTACCGCGATCGGGCGGATGTACCAAGGGTCGGGGACGCCTTTCTCGCCAACGTCATCGCCAGTGTGGTCATCGCTGGCCTCCTCGCAATTCGCCGCGACATCTTGGTGCGGCTCGCCGGAGCGGGACTGCTCGTCGCGACGCTGATCGGCTTCTGGCTCGGCCGCACGGACAACGAGATCATCGGTCTCGTCGAGCGCGGGCTCGAGCCGTCGCCGCAGGCCGCTCTCTCGCTCGTAGTCGAGATCGTTGGTCTGTTGCTGCTCGCTGCGACCTTCGTCCGGGCCATTGGCCCAGGCGATAACGCCAGCGCTGCCGTGGCCGTGCCGGTGGTTGCCGCGGCGCTGATCGTGTCAGTTGGAGGCGCTGCCCTGTGGGCCCGCTCCCCGGAGCAGTCGGAGGCCGACCCGGCCACCTCGGCTCCTTCAGATCCCCCCACGCAGTCCACCGCTCCGGCGACCACGCCGACGACGGCATCGCCGCCCGCCACCACGTCGCCGGCCACCGATCCCGTGACCACCGTGGCCACCGAGACCACCGAGGCCACCGAGGCCACCGAGTCGACGAAGCCGAGGCGGAAACGTG
>JACDHN010000363.1 GCA_013821025.1 Acidimicrobiia bacterium
GCTCAAGGGCATCGAGGCCGCGGGGTTGGTCGTCAGGCCGTGCGTTGGCTCACCGACCATCTGTTCACTACCTTCCCGGAATTGCATCGGATCGAGGCGAGGACGAGAGATGACAATCAGGCGATGCAAGCAGTGTTCGCTCATTGCGGGTGGCGGCTGGAAGGCCGATTTGTCGAGGCCTGGACGAACTCTGACGGCACTCGCTCGGACGCCCTCTCGTACGCGCTCCTCCGGCGGGAGTACTCCGCTCATCGCTGACTCGACGGCTGACGCCGGCCAGATCGGCGGCACCACGAAACCCGTTCACATTCCTCGCGATCGGCGTGGCGCACGAGATCATGCAGGTTGACTCGTCGTGGACAGCTGTGCAGCGCCGGGTGAGAAACCCTCGCAGCGCCGCACTGACCCACTGCGTATCGTTCTCTCGATGTCTCTCTATGCACCGTTGAACGTTCGGGTCGCAACCCCACGCCTTGAACTGCACGGCGCGACCGATGAACTCCTCGAAGCACTCGCCCCGCTCGTCGCCGCTGGCAAGGCAACTGCCGATCCGCCCCCATGGGACGACCCCAGCGCCTTCTATGAGCCGGACCCCGACATTCGGGTGCAGCGATGGATGCAGTCCGTGTGGCGCGGACGTGGCACGGTCCGCCCGGACGCCTGGCGGCTGTACTTTGTCGTGGTCGTTGAAGGCGAACCTGTCGGTCAACAAGACCTCACCGGCAACGAGTTCGATGCATTCGGCACCGTTGAGAGCACTTCGTGGGTCTCGTCAGATGTCCGGCGGCGCGGGATCGGAAGTGAGATGAGATCAGCGATCCTGCACCTTGCGTTCGACGGGCTCGGTGCCGCTGAGGCACACAGCGAGGGCGCCGTCGACAATGCCGGATCGAACGCTGTGTCCGAACGGCTCGGGTACGAGCGAAACGGTATGGCGTGGGCCACGCATCAAGACAAGCCGGTGCTGGGACAACGATGGCGCCTGGATCGCGAAACGTGGCAAGCTCGGCGACGCAACGACATCACGATGAGCGGCGTGTCCGACTGCCGGCAGGCTCTCGGAATCGAACCAGGCGCAGAGACGTAGCTATCGAGCGGACCGCTCCTGGGTGGTGAGCCGACTTCCAGGTCGGCCCCGTAGACCACACAACAGCCCCTCGGGTAGCGCATATCCACTCGACGTCCGTGGCGTTGAGCCCGCTGCAGTACGGCACGTACGGGCTCGGATGCCTATCCCATATCGCGCTGAGAGTCCGGAAGCCCGCTGTCCGACTGTCTCCTACCGCCGGCTTGGCGACGCACAAGTGGCACGAGCGCAGGTCGTCTGCTTGCTGCCGCGAGCGCCCCAGATTCGGCAGAGAGATGATGGAGGGGTGCTCCGGCCGTACTGGCATCCACCGGCTCGAGGGGTGGGTGTGTCTACGGTCGGTTTCGTCTCCCGGCTGGTCTGACCCACGAATCGGCTGACACCTCTGGTTGTACTGCGAACGATCCGTCGGCCGGCTGGGAGACGGCACTCACCGGTCGGGTGGGGAACGGTTCCGGATCTGCGCCAACAGTTCCGGGCTCCCGCACCCTCCCGGCAAGTGCGTGCCACCCCTTTGAACCCATTGCAAGGAAGGGATGGCCATGACCATCGTAGAGAAGACATGTCCGGTGACCGCCGGTGTCGACACGCATGCCGATGTGCACGTTGCCGCCGTCGTTGACGGCGTTGGAGGAGTGCTCGGCATCGAGTCGTTCACAACCACCGAGGCCGGCTGCGTGCAGTTGATCGGCTGGCTGCGCGCCCATGGGAGCGTGAACCTGGTTGGGGTGGAGGGCACCGGCTCGTATGGGGCCGGGCTGACCCGCCAGTTGGAGCGGGCCGGGATCGCGGTGGTCGAAGTCGATCGCCCGAACCGGCAGGTGCGACGCCGCGAAGGCAAGTCCGACCCCGTCGACGCGGTGGTCGCCGCCAGGGCGGCGTTGTCGGGTCAGGCGCTCGGGCTGCCCAAGGCGCGCACTGGTGATGTCGAGGCGATCCGGGTACTGATGGTCGCTCGTCGCTCGGCGACGTCGGAACGGATCGCTGCGCTGTGTCAGCTGCGCCATCTGTGCTTCACCGCCGACGACCAGGTGCGGCGACGCTTCGAACGGCTCTCGGTCGCCCAGCTGACCGCTGCCGCGGCGGCGCTGCGACCGCGTCCGGGCGACACGGTGCGCTACTCGACGCTGCTCGCCATGCGCACCCTCGCCCGCCGGGTCGCCTACCTCGACGACGAGCTCGACAACCTCGCCGTCGTCGTGCGCCCGCTCGTGGAGCGCAGCTCGCCCGGGCTGCTGGCGATGCACGGCGTCGGCTACGACGTCGCCGCCAAGCTGCTCGTCGCCGCCGGCGATAACCCCGAGCGCCTCCGCTCCGAAGCAGCCTTCGCCCACCTCTGCGGCGTCGCCCCGCTCGAGGCCTCCTCGGGCAAGACCCGCCGGCACCGGCTCAACCGAGGCGGTGACCGTCAAGCCAACAACGCCCTCTACCGCATCGTCATCACCCGCATGGCATCGCACCCACCGACGAAGATCTACCTCGCCCGGCGCCGCGCCGAAGGCAAGTCGACCGGCGAGATCGTCCGCATCCTCAAGCGCTACGTCGCCCGCGAAGCCTTCAAACACCTCCGAGCCGGCGCCGTCACAGACTGAACCCTCGTCCACCATCAGGTGACGGCCTGACCCCCTCGAATCGGCCAACGCCGGCACGCCGGCTGTTCCACGAACGAAGCGTCGACCGCCACCCCACACCACCCGCGCGGGCCGTGACCTACCAGGAGCCTGCCCTCGAACCACGAGTGGCCGATCTCTGTCCTGTCCACTCCGCGCCCGCCCCTTGACAACACAGGAGCATCGTTCTGCGGCCGACGCCGGGGGCGCGCCTGCTCGACACCTGCGGCATCGGCGGGACCGCGACGGCTCGGCCGGTCGCGCACCGAACCGGGGCCTGCGTCGTTCGGTAGCGCGGGTCTTCCGAAGCTTCTTTGGATGTCAAGCGGCGATTCGCGGTGATCGCGCTGGATCGTGTTGTTGGCAG
>JACDHN010000102.1 GCA_013821025.1 Acidimicrobiia bacterium
GACCGAGGCCGAGGACGTGCCTCAGCGCATCGTCTCGCTGTCACCGACCCACACAGAGATCCTGTTCGCCATCGGCGCCGGCGACCAGGTGATCGCCGTCGACAACCTCTCCAACCACCCCGAGGAGGCGGCGGCGGTGCTGACCGACCTGTCGGCGTTCGAGCCGAACGTGGAGGCCATCTCCGGCTACGAGCCCGACCTCGTGGTGCTCTCCAACGAGGGCCCGATCGTCAAACAGCTCGCCAAGATCGACATCGAGACGTGGATCGGGCCGGCCCCGGCGACGCTCGGCGACGCCTACGCCCAGATCGAGCAGCTCGGCGCCCTGACCGGCCACATGGGCGACGCCGCAGAGGTGGTGTCCGGCATGGAGACCGACATCGCCGAGCTCACGAGCGATCTGCCGGCGCCGGAGCGCCCGCTCACCTACTACCACGAGCTCGACGACACGTACTACAGCGTCACGTCCAACACGTTCCTCGGCAGCATCTACTCGTTGTTCGGGTTGCGCAACATCGCCGATCGGATGGAGGGCGACTCCGGTGGCTACCCGCAGCTGAATGCCGAGTTCATCGTGTCCGAGAGCCCCGACATGATCTTCCTCGCCGACACCGTGTGCTGCGGCCAGACGGCCGAGACCGTCGGCGCCCGCGACGGCTGGGACTCGATTGCCGCCGTGCAGAACGGCCAGGTCATCGAGATGAACGATGACATCGCTTCTCGTTGGGGGCCGCGCATCGTCGACTACGTGCGCCAGGTTCGGACTGCCTTCGAGGACGCTGCCGCCGTTCAACCTGCCTCTTTCGGTTCTGCCCTTGCGAATCGGCCCGATCGGGCCGTTTCGACAGGACAGAACGGGGCGGTTCGCAGGGGGTGACGGGTTCGATGGCGCGTCGCTACGTCATTGCCGGGTCGGTGGTGGTCATCGCCGTCCTCGCTGGGGTGATGGTCGGGCCCGCTGGTCCGGTGTGGTGGCGCGTGCCACTCGAGCTGCTCGACCGACTGCCGCTGATCACCATCGGGAGCGGCGTCAGTGACGCCGAGTGGAACATCCTGTGGGAGATCCGCATGCCGCGCGTCGTGCTGGGCGGTCTCGTCGGCGCCATGCTGTCGGCCGCCGGCGCCTCGTACCAGGGCGTTTTCCGCAATCCGCTCGTCGACCCATACTTGCTCGGCGCTGCCGCCGGCGCCGGCCTCGGCGCCACGCTCGTCCTCACCGTCGGTCGCGGGGTGACGCGGTCGTGGCCGGTCGATCCCGTACCCACCGTGGCGTTCGTCGTCGCACTGCTCACGGTGTTGGTCACGTACACCGTTGGCGCGGCGTTCGGCGGCAGCACGCGTACGGGCATCACGCTCGTGCTGGCCGGCGTTGCCGTGACGTCGATGGTGACCGCAGTGCAGACGTTCCTGCTGCAGCGCAACGTGGACGTGGTGCGCGAGGTGTATACGTGGATCCTGGGTCGCCTCGGCACGGCGAGCTGGGGTGACGTGCGACTCGTGCTGCCGTACGTGGTGGGCGCCGGGATCGTGCTGATGCTCCACCGGCGCCACCTCGATCTGCTGCGGGTGGGTGACGACGAGGCCCGTTCGCTCGGCGCCCCGGTCGCGCGGATCCGACTCGTGATCGTCATCGCCGCCACGCTCGGCACAGCTGCCGTTGTGGCCGTCAGCGGGCTGATCGGGTTCGTCGGCATCGTCGTGCCCCACTTCGTGCGCCTGACGACGGGGTCGAGCTACCGCACCGTGATCCCGTTGTCCGTCGCCTTCGGCGCCGCCTTCCTGATCCTCGCCGACATCCCGGGTCGTGTGCTGACCGATCCGGCCGAGACACCGATCGGTGTCGTCACGGCACTGCTCGGCGCGCCGTTCTTCCTCTACGTGCTGCGCACCCGCCAGGTCGCCCAATGAACGAGCGGAGCGAGCCCAGCGTGACCGCTTTGGCCCCTGGACACGAACGATGCGAGGTCAGGCGACGAGGGAAGCGCCAGCGACGAGGAGCAGTCGAGCGAGCGCAGCGAGCGAGACCACCAGAGCGTGGTTGGTGAGCTCGCTCGAGTTCCGCGGCGTCGATGTCTGGTACGGCTCCACCCGCGCCGTCGCCGGGTTCGACGGGGTCGTGGCGTCGGGGGAGTGGCTCGGACTGATCGGGCCGAACGGCGCCGGCAAGTCCTCCCTGCTGCGGGCGGCCGTCGGCCTCGTGGCCTCGAGCGGCGATGTTCTCGTCGACGGAGTGGCTGTGGCCCAGCGCTCCCATCGCCAGCGAGCCGGCCTCATCGCCTACGTACCCCAGAACCCGCTGCTGCCCGACGACATGACAGGCCGCGAGTACGTGCTGCTCGGACGATCGCCATACGTCTCGTACTTCGGGTCACCCACGCGCAGCGACCGCAACGTCGTCGATGATGTGCTGGATCAGCTCGACCTGCACGGCTTCGAGCAGCGCCGGTTGGGATCGCTCAGCGGCGGTGAGCGCCAGCGGCTCGTCATCGCCAGGGCACTCGCCCAAGACGCACCGATCCTGCTCCTCGACGAGCCGACGAGCGCGCTCGACATCGGCCATCAGCAACAGGCCATGGAGCTCGTGGCCGGGCTGCGTCGCGAGCGCTCGCTCACGGTCGTGTCGGCGATGCACGACCTGACGCTCACCGGCATCTACAGCGACCGGCTGGCGCTGATGTACGAGGGGCATCTCGTGGCCGACGGTGCGCCTGCCGACGTGCTGCGTCCCGAGACGCTGGCCGAGTTCTACGGCGTGCGCGTCACCGTGCAGCACGAACCCGATGGCACCGTCGTCGTCATCCCCCGCCGCGAGGACATCCAAGTCTGATTCCGATTGGTTCGTTAGGGGTCCACGGGGGCGGAGGCCGCCCGTATGAGGCGTCAGTCAGTCGGGGATCAACCAGGCGTCGCAGTCGATGAGCACGTGATCGGCTTCGGTCGGACCCCACGAGGCGCGGAAATAGGGGTGGATCGGGCCGGGTTCGTCGAGCGCCGGCTGGACGATCTCCCACGTGCGCTCCACCACGTCCTGGCGGGCGAAGCGGCGCAACGAGCCGACGATGGCGTCGCCGAGCAGCCGTTCGTAGGCCTCCTGGCGCTCGCCGAGGGCGGCAGCAAAGTCGACGTCGACGTCGATCTCCTGGCTGTCGAGGTTCGGGCCAGGAGTCTTGGCCTGAAGGGCGAACGTGACACCGTCATGGTCGCCGAGTCGGAGCCGTATCTCGTTGCGGCCTGGCGGCGGACCGCCCGCTTCGTCGAACAGCATGCGCGGTGGCTGATGCAGCTCGATCACCGCCTCCGTGGACGTCTTGGCCAACGCCTTGCCGACGCGCACGTACCACGGCACGCCGGCCCAGCGCCACGAGTCGATCTCCAGGCGGGCGGCGGCAAACGTCTCGACCGTCGACTCGGGGTCGACGCCATCCTCGTCGCGGTAGCCGACGTACTGACCCCGGACCAGCGCCTTGGGGTCGAGCGGCTTCATCGAGGCGAACACCTTGGCTGCTTCGTCGCGCAGCAGGTTGGCCTCTGGTCCGACCGGCGGCTCCATCGCCAAGAAGGCGATGATCTGCATCAGGTGGTTCTGGAACACGTCCCGGATGGCGCCGACGGAGTCGTAGAAGCTGCCCCGCCCCTCTACGCCGATCTGCTCCGACATCGTGATCTGCACTCTGCGCACGTAGTGGCGATTCCACACCGGCTCCAAGAGCATGTTGGAGAAGCGGAACACGAGCAGGTCCTCGACCGACTCCTTGCCGAGGTAGTGGTCGATGCGGAAGATCCGGTCCTCCGAGAAGATGGAGTGCAACGTCTTGTTGAGCGCCACCGCAGAGGCGTGATCGCGCCCAAATGGCTTCTCGACGACGATGCGGCCCCGCTTGTGCAAGCCCACCGACTTCAGCGCCTCGGCTACCGCCGGGAACATCTCGGGCGGTATCGCCATGTAGAACACCGGCAGCTTGGCGCCATGGTCGGCCAGCGTGTCGCGCAGGCTCTCCCACGTGGCGACGTCGCCGTAGTCACCCTGGATCAGGTCGAGCCGCTTGCACAGCCCCTCGACGATCTCGGGGTCGGCGTTGGCAACCGACGTGGTGACGGCTTCGGCAGCATGGGTGCGGAAGTCTTCGTCTGACCACTCGCTGCGAGCCACGCCCACGACCGGCAGCGCCAGTTCGCCCCGTCGCTCCATCTGGTACAGCGCCGGGAACAGTTTGCGCTTGGCGAGGTCGCCGGTGGCGCCGAACAGCACGAGCGCATCAGCGACGGTCATGGGTCGCGTCGTTCAGATGCGAAGAACCGGTTCGGGACGCCGGCGCCTCCAGGCGCTTCGGCGGCCGCATCGTGAACGGTCATTGAACGCCCTCCGTTCGTTCCACATGGCCGCCGAAACCGGCTCGCATCGCCGACAGGATCTTGTTGGCGATGGCGTCGCGATCGCGCGATGAGAAGCGCGAGAACAGGGCCGCCGACAGCACGGGCACCGGTACACCCACCTCGACGGCGGCGCTGACGGTCCACCGTCCCTCGCCGGAGTCGCTGACGACGCCGGCGTAGCCCTCGAGCGTGGGGTCGGTAGCAAGAGCGGCGGCGGTGATGTCGAGCAACCATGACGTGACGACGCTGCCGCGGCGCCACACCTCGGTGACCTTGGCCAGGTCGAACTGGTAGCGGAAGTATTCGGGCTTCTCGAGCGGCGCCGTCTCGGCGTCGTGCTCGTGGTCCTCTGCGCCGATGTCGGCCGTGGCGAGCACGTTCAATCCTTCGGCGTAGGCAGCCATCATCCCGTACTCGATGCCGTTGTGGACCATCTTCACGAAGTGTCCGGCGCCAGGAGGCCCGCAATGCAGCCAGCCCCGCTCCTCGGGCTCTGGCTCGCCCGTGCGCTCGTGCGATCGGGGTGCCAGATCGACCCCTGGCGCGAGCGACTCGAAGATCGGCGTGAGCTGTTCGACAGCCTTTGGTGTCCCACCGATCATCATGCAGTAGCCGCGCTCGAGGCCGTGGATGCCGCCGCTCACGCCGACGTCGACGTAGTCGAGTTGCAGCTCGGCCAGCATGACCGCCCTGTCCACGTCGTGGCGGTACCAGGAGTTGCCACCGTCGATGATGGTGTCGCCAGGCGACAGCAGCTTGCACAGCGCCTCGATCGATGAACCGACGAAACCGGCCGGCAGCATGATCCAGACGTGGCGGGGGCACTCGAGCTGCTCCACCAGCTCCTCGAGCATGTGAGCCCCCTTCATCCCCTCGTCGGTCAGCTCCGTCACGGCGTCGGGGTTGAGATCGAAGCCGACGCAGTGGTGGCCGTCGAGCGTCAGCCGCCGCACCATGTTGGCGCCCATCCGGCCGAGCCCGATCATCCCGAGTTGCACACGAGTGAGCATTGCATGCCGCGTGCCGTGATGCAGTCTCGGCACGCAGCGGCTCGTCTGCGCGTCGCACCCGATACGTGCGCTTGTACCGCTTCGGCCCCCGAACAGTGAGCCTGAAAGGTCAGGTGGCGAGGGAAGCGCCAGCGACTACCCGCCGCCTGCGCAACAGCCGAGTGAGCGCAGCGAACGAGGCCAGTCAATCGAGGGGGCGCCAGCTGGTGAGGCCTGAGGATGAGCGGACGTCGTGGTACGCCTGGGCGATGGCGCGGCCCTCTTCGTCGGCATCACCGTGCTCGTCGCTGTCGTTCGTGAGCTGCTCGATCCGCTGGTTGGCGAGACGGCGTGCATCGGCGCCCGGCGCGTCCCAGTAATCCTCCGTCGCCGCCCGGATGTCGGCCCAACGCCGAGCGCTGACCGCCCCGAGCCCGATGAGTGATCGTGTGCCGGGATCGGCGTCGAGGATCGTCTGGAGGAACGAGGCGCGGAACGCCGAGGGATAGTCGAGCGGCAGCTCTCGCGACAACTCCGGTGGCGCCGATGTCATCCAATCGTCGAGCTGGGCGTCGAACCACTCCTGGGCCGGCGTCGTGGCCACGTCGACGAGCGGGTTCTTGAGCGCCACCTTCTTGGCGGTCGAGACAATCATGTCGGCGATCAGCTTGCGGCTGGCCTGCGCCTCGGCGTGGCGGCGCTGCGCTGTGTCTTCCTCCAGACCGATGCCGACGTACAAGAGGTGGTTCAGCTCGACAGCGGGCGCCGCCACACGCCCGATCTGGCTGTTGCGAGCGCCAGCGTCGCCGGGCAACGTCGTGGCCGCCTTCATTCCCGTGCTCAGTTGCATCATCGTGAACGCATCGGCTGTCGACCGCAGGGTGGCTGCCCCTTCGTCGTCGAGGGTCATGCGGCCGAGCAGCACGCCGATCTCGCCCCATGTGGCCACCTCGACGTGCTCGTCGCCGACGAGCGCAAACACCGACTGCTCCGTGGGGCGCTCGCCGCCGGTGCGGTTCTCCGAGATCAAACCGGAGCTGAGCGACGGTAGGTACAGGTAGAGGCTGTTGGCCAAACCTCGCCCGGCACCGGGATCGAGGCGCTGGAAGAAGGCCGGCGCGTCGTGGTCGAACGACCGGCTCCAGACCTGCCACCCCTCGATCAGCTCGGCGTTCGCCTGCTCGAGGGACTTCGTCTCGCCCCGGCGTTGCAGCAGCGGCCGGGCCAGGCCGGCTGTGAACACGCCCTCGACGGCATCGTCGTTCAGGCCTGCGCCTTCTCGCAGCATCGTGGCCAGCGCCGTCTCGTCGGCCAGCAGGACGGCGGCCGTGTCGGGGTCGATGCCGATTTGGTTGAGCACGTTCGTGAAGGTGGCGGCCTCGCCCTCCGTCATCGACAGCGCGCTGCCGGTGTTGTCGACGCGGGCGAACGTCGTGGTGGCGATGGCGAGAAGCAGGTCGGCGTCGGTGGCATGACCGGAGTCGGCCAGCAAGATCTGGGTTGCGCCACAGGAGCCCTTGATGGCTTGGTCCTTCAGCCACGCCTGGAGGTCGCCGTCGCGGTCGGTCAGGATCAGCGCGGCATTCGTCATCGTCGCCAGGGCGCCCGCCGCCGCCGTATCACCTTGCGAGGCCATGTTGGTGAGCTGATCGGCCACGCCGGCGATGGCCGGCCGGACGGCGTCCACGTGCTCGCCCAGCTGTTCGGCGAACGCGGCGCCACCGATCAATGTGAGGCGCCGCTCGAGCTCGCGGTAGAGGCCCTCGAAGGCGGCCATCGAGTCGGCGTCGAACGTGGACACGTCTCGTTCGACCATCTGGTACCTGAAGTGTTCCAGCACCTCGTCGTCGGTCCAGCCCTCTAAACCGGTGGGGGTCGTGGTCCCGAGATCCAAGAAGGCCAGCGCGTCGCCGAGCAGGAACCCCGCCAATCCGCCGAGTGGGAGCTCGACGCCGAACGCCGTGCGCAACAGTGCATCGCTGAGCGAGAGCTCATCGACGGCGGGGAGGTACTCGGTCTCCAGCAGTAGGCGCGTCTGTCGGACGCCGGCGATGGCTGGAGCAGCCTCCGATTCGCTCGACGTGATGGCGTCCAGACCGACGATGGCGTCGAGCAGCAGGCCCCGTAGCGTGATCACGCATCCCAGGTCGTAACGGACGAACGTCCCACTCATCACACGGGTCCGCCGGCCGCGAGCGCCGCCTCACGCATGGCCGCAGCATCGAGCTCGTCAGCCCGTAGCTCGAGGTGGAACGCCGATGAGCGCAACTCGTCGGCTCTGGAGTACAAGTCGTGCTGGCTCCGCCGCAACCGGTCGAGCAGATCGTCGAAGCGCGGGCTCTGTACCGTCGATTCCCCTGCGTGCTGGTCGAGTCGCATCACGGTCAATGCCTCGATCGCGTCGGCGAGTCGTCGCAACTCGGCCGCCCGAAGGCGCAGCTGCCGGGCCTCGGGGTCCATGTCGCCTCCTCGTGTCAGACCCAAACTGTCCGTTCGACGATGATGAGGGTCTCAGCCCCCGAGCAGCGGAAGGCTGTTCATTCATGATGCGGCCGCCGAAGCGCCTGGAGGCGCCGGCGTGCCGGACTGGGGCTTCACCTCTGAACGACGCGACTCGGTGATCGAACCACAATTCGTCCGCCTAAACGTCAGGGTGTCAAGCGGACGAGTCGGTGGGGTAGGCCGGAGGTGTCGTCGATGAAGTCGTCGCCCACGGCCTCGAAGCCGCGCTCCACGTAGAAACTGAGAGCGCTGGAACGAGCGCGAGCCCAGAGCACACCAACGTCCAGCTTCTCGGCTCGGCGCCG
>JACDHN010000364.1 GCA_013821025.1 Acidimicrobiia bacterium
TCGTAGCACTGGAGACGCAACAGCTCGGCTCCCGTCCACTCGGCGAGCACTTTGGCGAGCTCGGTCTTACCAACGCCGGCCTCGCCCTCGAGCAGTAGTGGGCGGTGCAACGCCATGGCCAGGGCGACGACGGTCGCCAGCCCATCGTCGGCCAGGTATCCATGCTGCCGAAGGGCATCGCTGACCACCGCAGGCTCCACACGTGAATTCTACGTGTCGGCTCGCGGACTGAGGATCCGCCGGAGCGCCGCACCGCCCGCACGCCCGGAAGTGTGAGCACTGAGTGCCGACATCGACCGTGTGGCTCACAGTTCGCCGGTGGGCCCGAGCGAGCCCAGCGAGCGAGACCGGCATTACGGTTCATGTCGATGGATCTGGGGATTGCAGGACGCGGCGCTGCCGTCGCAGCGGCGTCGTCGGGTCTCGGGCTGGCAGCGGCCACGGCGCTGGCCGCCGAGGGGGCTCGGGTCGTGATCTGCGGACGCGACGAGGCGCGCCTTGCCGAGGCCGCCGCCAAGGTGGGGCACGACTGCACGCCCGTCGTGTGCGATGTCTCGGATGCCGCCGGCGGCACCCGGTTCGTCGAGCAGGCCATCGAGGTCCTCGGCGACATCGACATACTCGTCACGAACAGCGGCGGCCCGCGGCCAGGCACGTTCGCCTCGATCGAGGTCGACGACTACCCGGCGGCGCTGGAGCTGAACCTGATGTCGGTGGTCGGCATGTGCAAGGCCGCCGTGGCGGACATGACGCGACGGCGATGGGGGAGGATCGTCGCCATCACGTCTCTGGCCGTGCGCCAGCCGATGGCCAACCTGATCCTGTCCAACACGGCCAGGGCCGGCGCCACCGGCATGCTCAAGACACTCGCTCGCGAGGTGGCAGAACACGGCGTGACCGTGAACAGTGTGCAGCCCGGCCTACACCGCACGCCTCGCGTCACGCAGCTCTACGGTGACGCCGAGATCGGCGGTCCGATCGGCGACGCCGACGACTTCGGATCGATCGTGGCGTTCCTGTGCAGCGAGCAGGCCAAGTTCCTCACCGGCGCCCAGATCCATGTCGACGGTGGGACCTACGCCGCCCTGCTGTGAGATCACGAGCGGGCGAACGCTCACACCGTGGCGACGTTGGTGAGCTCAGCGCGTCAGCACGTCGACGTCGATGACGTCGTAGAGCGGATCGATCGTCAGCACCTCGTTGATGCCTCGGCGTTCCATCAGCACGAGTGCCGCCGCCTGATCGAGGTCGAGCGCCAACTCAGGATGGTCTGCCATGGTGCGCTCGGCCCGACGCACGAGCCAGCGGCGTAGCGGCTCGACGTCGCACACAGCCGTGAGCGTTGACGAGCCGCTGCCGTTGGCAGCGCGCGCCGCCATGCCGGCGTGCGTGACGAGGATCGTGTCGCCGCGCTCGAACTCGGCGAGTAGCCGTTCGAACCCGGCCAGGACACGCTCGTGCTCGGTGTGGAACGGGTCGGCGAGGGCATCGAGCGCTGTGTGGTCGACGAACACCGTTCGTCGGCCGGCCGACTGCCTCACGTGCGCGCCACCTCCAGCTCCCGCTCCGTGACCGCAAGCCTCCGATGGCGCTGCCAGCGCTCGATGCGGTTCCACAGCAAGAACGAGAAGCCGACGATCGCGAACCCGGCCAGGGCGTCAGCCACGTAGTGCTCGGCGAAGTACACGAGGACGACCGTCATCACCACCGGGAACGACAGCAGGACCGCCTTGATCCACCGGTTACCGATCCACGGTAGGAAGAACGCCACGACGAAGAGCGCGTACCCGGCGTGCAGCGACGGCATCGCCGCCACCTCGTTGGCCCAGTCGCGGCCCGAGATCCACAGCCTCACGAACCCGTCGAGGCCGAGGTGGGACCAGCCCCGGCCTGTCGGCCGGTACAGCGGCGGCAGGGCGTTCAGCCGGATCCGATCGTCGCCGCCTGCGGCCATCCACGGTGGTGCGGTCGGGAGGAGGACGAATCCGGCGCAGGCGATGAACAAGGTGGTGGCGAAGCGCTTGATGAACCGCAACCACTCGCGCCGGTTCGTCGCCCACAGGATGGCGATCACGGCCGGCGGCAGCACGAAGTGGGTGTAGTACACGATCGATCCCACGACGTCGTACCAGCGAACGGCTCCGGTCTCGAAGAAGTGGTCCTGCAGCCACACGTTGGGGTCGGTGCCGACGAACAGGAAGCGGTCGATGTTGCGCACCGACTCCACCTGCAGCGGGAAGCCCAAGCGGTCGGCGGCGCCTCGGCTCTCCTCGTAGGCGAACCACATGGCGCTGTAGAGCGCGAAGTCGATGATGAGCTGGCCCCAGCGGTACAGAGGGCGGCCCACATTGGCGATGACGAGCAGGATGCCGATCGAGATCAGCACGGAGACCCGGTCGATCACCAATCCCTTGGCGTTGAACCACAGCAGGTAGGCGACTCCGTATGCGGCGAACAGCCCGAGGCGGACCCAGCGCCACGGGTCCGTAGGCACCACCTCGCCGAGTGCAGGACGGCGCCCTGCGGGCTCATCGAGCGCGGGGACCGCTCTGGTCTCGGCGACGGACATCGCCGAGACGTTACCGTTTGTTCATCGGCTGTTGACTGCAGCGTTCACGAGGCTTCTTGCAGCGCCCGCCGGGTGAGCACCTTGGCCAAGTGCACTCGGTACTCGACAGAGGCGTTCAGGTCGGGCTGCGGATCGGCGTCGGCAGCGGCCTGTTCGGCGGCGTCGGCCGGTGACGCGCCCGACGCCAGCGCCTCGCTGACCCTCGTGGCGAGCACGGGCGTGCCGGCCATGTTGACCAGCCCGACGCCGGAGCTCTGGCCGTTGCGCCAGGCCGCCACCCCCACGATCGCCCAGTCGAACGCACGCCGGTTGAACTTCTGGAAGCTCCACCCGGCCCCATTCATCTTGGGGACGCGGATCTCTGTCAACATCTCGTCGGCCGCCAGCGAGCTCATCATGAAGCCTTCGTAGAACTCGGCAGCAGGGATTTCCCGCGTACCGTTGGGTCCCATCGCCACGTACGTGGCGCCGAGCGCCAACGTCGTGGCC
>JACDHN010000365.1 GCA_013821025.1 Acidimicrobiia bacterium
GGCATCCACGACGTTCGACTTCCCCGATCCGTTCGGCCCGACGACGACGGTCACGCCCGGCTCGAGGTGCATCACGGTTGGGTCGGCGAACGACTTGAAACCCTTGAGGGACAAGCTCTTCAGGAACACAGCGCCGGTCACGTTAGTGGTCGGCCGTGCGCAGGTGAGGGACCTCCGGAGGGTGGTCAAGTGACGTGCGCTGTTCTCAGGAACGTGCGAGCATTCGTGCGTGGGGGATCGCTCGGATCGTCGACGTCTGGTCGGCATCGTGGCAGCGGCGCTGGTGGCAGCGGCGCTCGTCGCCTGTGGCTCCGACGCCACGCTGACAGGCGTTTCTGCGCCAGTCACGCCGGTCACGCCGCAAGCAACGGACACGGCGACGATGACGACAACGGTTAGCGATCCTTCGACGTCCACAGCACCCGTCGCGTCATCGTGGACGCGCCAGCGGCTCGACAGCGAGCCTGGTCCCGACCAGCCGATGCTGTTCGAATCATCCGGTGATCAGACCATCGTGATCGTGCCGCCAGAACGCGGTCACATGGTGCCGTGGCGATCGCAGTCAGGCGGACCGTTCGAGCAGGGCGAGGCGATCGACACCGGCATGGAGTACGTGTTCCCATCGACCGCTGTCCGCACCGGTGACGGCTGGCTGGCCCTGATGTACGACGGAACGTCCTACGAAGTCGGCACGTTGCGCTCGCCCGACGGGCTGCGATGGACCGCCGGGGTCGCGAGTGGCTTCGGACCTGCCGCAGAGCCGAGAGAGATCATCGCCACCGACGGCGGATTCGTCGCCGTGGGTACTGTGCGCACCGCCAAGGATCCGCACGCAGGAGGTTTCCGCCCGATGGCTTGGCGCTCTGCAGACGGCGACACCTGGAGCGCCACGTCGCTGCCGCTGCCGGCCGCCTCAACCGACGAAGCAACGGCTAGCGGTGTGCTGGCGGTCGATGGCGAGTTGCTGGCGGTTGGACGCAGCGACGCCCGCGGCGTCATGTGGAGCTCGTTCGACGGAGGCACTTCATGGGAGATCACCGAGCGCGCCGGTATTCCGGCCACATACGAGCTGCGCCACATCGTGGCGACTGGCGGTGTCATCCTCGCCAGCGGGTTGGTTCCGTCGGGCGATCAGGGTGACGGCTCCGAATCGGAGGCTGTGCTGGTGCGATCGACCGACGCCGGTCGCACGTGGTCGGTCGCCGCCCAACCGCCCCCGACACGTGGAGACCATTGGTTCCCCCTCCCGGTCGCCGCCGGGAACGGCCAGTTCCTCGCCCTAAACAGCTTCTTCCCGGACGTGTCGTCCGATCCCGAGCTGTGCTACGCCGACGTCGAGCGCTGCCAAGGTGACACCGACACCACGCTGTACGTCAGCGTCGACGGCGACCGCTGGCGTCGCGTCGACTCCTCGGGCATCAAGCTCGGCCGGTATTCCGACCTCGGCACAATGATGATCGACGACGCCGGCAGAGTGGTCGTACTGGCGCTCGCCGCAGGCGGCGTGGATGCGTGGTCGTGGCCAGCCGGCGCATCTCTGCCGACATCTCCAGATCCGCAGGTACCAAAGAGCGACGTGCCGATCCTCGGTCACGGCGAGACCCTGCCCCCGGATCGCCGCTACGGCTACCCGCTCTACATCCATTGCGGCATGGAGTGGCTGTACCAGATCAACGGCACCGCTTGGAGGCGGACCGACAACGGCCCCGACATCGAGACCGGAGCTGGGAACGAACCACCGGCCGACTGGCCGGTCTCCCGAGAGGCCGTCTTCGGCTTCGTCACTCTCGTCGAGGACGACGTGATCGAGTACTCCATCGGTGACGGTCAGGTGATCGCCACCTACGCCCCTTCGCCGACCGACGCGCCCGGTTGCGACTAGGCGGTCAAGTCGGCGTCGACGGCAGCGAACACGACCGCGGCAGGTCCTCGCCGCAACGGCCGGGGTGCTGGGCGCACCAGGGTGTGTCCCCACGGAACCGTCGCCGGTTGTCGGCGACCCACGTGTAGGCGCGCTCTAGCAGCCATGGCACCCCCGGCAGGCGCCAAGGCAACAGCGGGATCCTGGTGCCGGTGGCCACGGCGAGCCCAAGGCCGATCGCGCCGGCGCCGCTCGCCCTCACCCCGCCTGGCGCCAGCGTCCAGGCCGCGGCGGCGGCATCGTCGAGCGTCACAGCAGTATGCTCGGCCACGCCGTCAAGTTGCGCCGCAAGCAGCTCGAGCCGTCCGTGCCGGTCGAGCCGCTCCAGCAGGCGGACGCAGCGCGTGCAGAACCCGCACCACCCGTCGAACACGACGACGACGTGATCTGGAAGCTGATCGACCCACATCAGGCGGCGGCTCCCATCGCCGGCAGTGGGCGCGCGGCAATCGGCGGCAGTAGCCGTTCCAGATCGAAGAAAGGCGCGTACGTGATGCCGGAGAGCTGGTAGCGGAACGTGATCCTCATGATGGCCTTGATCCCGACGTGCATCGACCAGGCGGCCACGGACCAGGCACGCCCGAGTCTGCGGTCGACGAGGGCAAGCGGCGCGCCGAGCTCCAGCAACAACGATCCCGTGGCGAGTAGCCGCCACAACTCGGGCCGCCGCTCGATGAGCACCACAGCGGGACTCAGCCCGTCGCCAGAGCACACCAGCGCTGACTTGCGAATGCCGTCTACTGCAACCTGGTCGCGAAGCGAGCTGCCCGACGCCCACCGCAATCCGAGCGGCCCTCGCAACTTGGCGACAGCGGCGAGCGCGTAGGTGATGACGGTCACGGCGTTGGCGAGCTGCAAGGGCCAACCGTAACGCCAGCTCGGCGACGTCGGTGACGACAGGCGCCGGGCGCCGAGGGACACAGCATCCGCCGACGGTGACACACCGACGATGGCGCCGTGCAACACCACGAGATTGTCGTTGTGGAACACCATCGACCACGAGTTGCGATAGGTCAGCGTCCACAGCGTGAGCAAGGCGTGCAGCGGGCCGGTCGTGCGGTGACGCCAACCGGCGGTGAACGCCGCCGTAGCCCCGTAGTTGACGATTGTCAGCGTCTTC
>JACDHN010000366.1 GCA_013821025.1 Acidimicrobiia bacterium
GTTGATATGCGCTATCGGCGACTGTCGTGAGGCGACTTGGGCGGGATCGGCGTCAGGCGGCGATGGCCGCGGATGCCAGCTTGGCGAGTGAGTCCTCCAGTTCGTTCTCCGAGACCAGAGGGAAGCTGACCTTCTTCAACAGGTCCTGATCGGTTACCTTGCTCCAGTCGTAGGTGAGAGAGACCATCGTCGAATCGGATCCCTCGGACCTGAACTCCCACAGCCACTCCCACCCGGGAGGCTCGGTGCCGGCGGGAGCGGTCTTCCAACCGATCATCTTGTTCTCGTCGTAGGCGCTGACGAAGTTGTCGGTCTGGTAGTCGCCGCCCATGTGCTCGCCGGTCATGTTCATCGTGAACTTCTGGCCCACCTTGTCCAGACGGTCACCGTGATCGAGACCACGGACAAAACCGGATCCGTCGAGTTCGGTGTGTCGGTGCGGGTTCGAGAGGATCTTGAAGAGGTCCTTGGCGGGAGCGGGGATGTCGCGCTCGACGGTGATGGAGGTGCTGTCACTCATGGCCACCGGGTACCCGAAGGTGACGTGCACTACACATCGGGCCCGGCGAACTATGCGCCTCGACCGGCCGACGTTCTGCCACGTCGGACGGACGTTGGCGCGTACGACGACATTGGCGCGTCGGCATCACCCAGCCGGTTGACGCGTGGACGCTGAACCCAAGTGGTGGCGGAGGATATCGATCGGGTGGACGAGGTCTCAGTGCCTGGTGGGACGGTGGAGCCAGCCACGTTGCGAATGCAGATTGACAGCCGTCGCGAACATCGGCGAGGGTTGGAGCGCAGTCGACCTCGGTGCGGCGTGTGGGCGATACTTGCTCGATGTGCGAACCGGATCATCTCGCGTCGACCCGGGCTGTCTATGACCACTCTGCCGCCCAATACGTCGCCGGAGTGGGTACTGCGGTGTCGGCGAAGTTCGAGGCGCCTCTGGATCGAGCCGTGCTCGATGCCTTCGCCGAGTCGGTGCGGTCCCAGGAGCCCGGGTCTGTCCTCGATGCGGGATGCGGACCTGGCCGGGTGGCGGCCTACCTGGCCGATCGCGGCCTCGACGCTCGCGGTGTGGACATCTCGGTCGCGATGATCGATGCAGCCCGCGCGGCGCACCCGCATCTCCGGTTCGATCAAGGCTGCCTCACGGCGTTGCCGTTGCCCGACAACTCCATTGGCGCAGCCGTGTACTGGTACTCGATCATCACGACACCGCCCTCAGAACTGCCTGCGATTTGGCACGAACTCCGCAGAGTTCTGGAACCCGAAGGGCAAGCACTCGTGGCCTTTCAGGCCGGCCAGGGCGAATCGGTAGAGCGCGCCGACGCCTACGGATCGTCCGCCGCGCTCACCTTGTACCGGCATTCGGTAGACGACGTCCTCACCTCGCTGCGCCACGGCGACTTCGACATCCGAGCAGAGATTCGGCGACAACCGGACCTCCCCCACGAGACAACGCCCCAGGCGTTCATCTTGCTCGCCCGATCAGATCTCCAGATCCCGTAGGCCTACCCATTCCAACGAACAGACACCGGTTGGACCGACGCTCAGTATCGGCACGTCCACCGGAAGTGAGCAATATCGCGCTGGCCAAGTCCGACCTCAGCCTCGTCGTCCCCGACCCCGGGATGCCGGATCACGCGTGGCGTCGTTCCGCCGGTGCGGCTGAGTGACGTCCTCCGGTGCATGGGGCGAGTCAGTGCCGATCGAGCGCCGACGCCCTGCACGTGAAGCACCGATACGCGACCAGGGTGATGGCCGGCGCTGATCTTGTGACGCGTTCGGGCCGACCCGTCCGTGTGGTGTCGGCTAACGGCGGCCAATGGGGGTGATGTCGGTGGGTTGGGTGATGGGGGTGGTCATCAGGGTTCGGGGGACGAGCGCGAATCCGGCCGTGCCGGCGGCGAGCAGGAGGAGTCCTCCCATGATGTAGACGCCGCGGATGCCGAGCTGGTCGGCGAGAATGCCACCGGCGCCGATGCTGATGAGCCGTCCGGTCTGCCAGACGATGTCGTAGAACGCGAAGATGCGTCCTCGGAATCGGTCGGGTGTGGTGGTTTGGAGCACGGTGTTGTAGGTGACGTTGGCGGTGCTGGTTCCGATCCCGTAGAAGCCGAGGCTCATGAGCGCGACCGCGAAGTTCGAGACGGCGGCCAGCGTCAGGTCGACCAGTCCGCGCAGCATGTAGGGGCCGAACAGCAGCAGCGGGTGGCGGACGTCGTTGACGTAGCGTTGGAGCACGAGCGGGCCGACGCCGGCGCCGACACCGATCGCGGCGAGCAGGAGCCCGAATCCGGTGGCGTCGATGTGGAGATGTCGTTCGGCGAGCACGACGAGCAGGGCGCTGGTCGCGCCGGCGGAGAGTGCGGCGAGGCCTTGAATTGCGGCGAGCGTGCCGAGCAGGCGGCTGTTGCGGATGATCTGGATGCCCTCGACGATCTCGGCGCGACGGCTACGTCGTTCCGGCGGTTCGGTGGGAGGACCGCTCAGGCCGCCGAGTGCGATTGCTGAGGCGAGGAACGTCACGGAGTTGATGCCGAACGCGGCGCTCGCTCCGAGCGTGACGACAACGGCACCGGCGACGGGTGCGAGCACGATCTGGGACAGCACGGCTGCGGACCACACAGCGGAGTTCGCGGCGACGAGTTCGTCGTCGTCGACGAGCGACGGCAACAGACTGGACGCGGCCGGGTTGAAGAACACCGTCAACGCTGCAAGCCCGAACGCTGCGCAGTAGAGCGCCCAGAGTTGGTCGGAGTTGAATGCGACGAGCGCGGCGATCATGGCCCGGCCGAGGTCCGCGGCGATCATGACCTGGCGGCGGGGGAGCCGATCGACGACGGTTCCTGCGACGAAGCCGAGCAGCAACACGGGGGCGATCTCGAGCGCGACGACACCGCTGACGTTGATCCCCGAGTTCGTGATCTGGAACACGACGATGACGAGCGCGACGGCGTTGAACGTGTCTCCCCATCGGCTGACGGTCTGGGCGATGAGAAGACGCCGGAACCCCCGGTGACGC
>JACDHN010000103.1 GCA_013821025.1 Acidimicrobiia bacterium
GGGTGACACCGTCCTGGTGCCGGTCGCCGTCTTCGCCGGCTCCCTCTGCGTGCAGAGCCACGTCTCGCACGTCGGAACGGTCGTTGGTCTCGGGATCCTCGCCGCCGTCGTCGGCGCTCTCGCCACGATCAGGCGTGCCCCGAGAGACGATGACCGGTCGTCCGGCCGCCGCTGGATCCTCTGCGGGATCGTCCTCGGCACCGTGCTGTGGGTGCCACCCATTGTCGAGCAGCTGACCCGATCGCCCGGCAACCTCTCGTCGTTGTGGCGGTACTTCACGGCGCCGGGCGAACCGCCAGTCGGCCTGCGTTCCGGCGTCGAGCTGCTGCTCGTGCACCACGATCCCTGGCGGCTGGTGACCGGGCAAGTCCTCTCGGGGCGCGCCCTCGTCACCGGGTCCACGCTCCCCGGGGCACTGATGCTCGGCTGCTGGGCGATCGCGGCGATCGTGGCCATCCGTCTCCGCCATCGACCGCTGGTGCGGTTGCACCTCGTGATCGGTGCTGCCCTCGTGATGGCCGGCGTGTCGATGAGTCGCATCGTCGGCGACCCGTGGTACTACCTCGTCCTGTGGGGATGGGCGCTCGGCGCCCTCGTGGGGTTCGTGACCATCTGGACGCTGGTCGTCCTGGTCGCTCGCCATCAGGCGTCGCTGCGCACCAGGTGGCCCCGGCGTGCGCCCGGGAAGCTCGCGATGTGCATCGCCCTCGTCATCTCCACGGCCGTCTTCACCGGACAGGCGTCTCGAGTCGAGGTACTGCGGCCCGATCTCTCCTCGGCGGTGGGCGAGCTCGTGCCGTCGACGGTCGCCGCCCTCGCCGAGGGGTCGATTCCCGGAACCGGACGCGACGGACGTTACCTCGTCACGTGGACGGATCCGTTCCATCTCGGAACCCAGGGCTGGGCCCTGCTGAACGAGTTGGACCGCCATGGCTTCGACGTCGCCGCCGTCGAGCGCTACCGTGCCCAGGCCACCGAGGCGCACATACGCTCTCCCGACGACGCCACCGCCGTGGTGAACCTGGCCGTCGGCAGCGCCATCGAGGAATGGCGGGGGAAGGCGGGGGTGCACGAGATCGCCTACTTCGACGCCCGCACAGGAACCGAACGCTCCCGCTACGCCCGCCTCAGGTCTGTCCTCATACGCGAGTTGAAGGCCGCCGGGCTCGACGAGCTCGTCCCAGCGGTCGACGAGAACGCGTTCGCCCTGGCGAACGACCCAGCCCTGCCCGAGTCGACCCGGTCCACGATCGTCAGTATGCGACGCATTGGTGTCCCGACGGCCGTATTCGTGGGACCTCCCGAAGCGGTCAGCGAGACCTGAGCGGCTGTTGGATCGCCTCGCGACATCTGCTGGCAGCCACTGCCCGCCGTCGATGGCCGGGTGCCGCCGCTACCGTGGGCGCGTGCTGGGCACGAGGTCGTCGGTCTGCTGCTGGCGGTGACGCAGGTGGTTGCCGCCTGCGCGGGCGTCGAAGCGCCAACGGCGATCGATCGAACCATGGCACGACCGCCAGCTCGATCTGTCCCCACACTCTCGGCCAGCCATAGGTGCGGTGCGAGTCACGCTAGATCTGAGGGTCTGGCGTGACGGGGCGACGTAGGTGCCGTGCTGGATTCCTGAGAGGGCATCGTTGAGCGCCGCTTGCGCCTCCTTCTTCGAGCGGAACCCACCGACCTGTGTCCACTATGAACCGGGTCCGCACACACGGTTTCCGAGCGTTCGTGCCCCGTTCGTGCCCCGAACCCGGCTCTCAAGCGCTGCCGCCGACCATCGCGATCCCCGGAGAACCCTTACGGCACAAGGGTTTCAGCGGTGCCCCCGGCAGGATTCGAACCTGCGACGCACGGTTTAGGAAACCGATGCTCTATCCCCTGAGCTACGAGGGCGGCGGCGGATCAGCTTAATGAGTAGGTTTTGCGGCGATGGTCGGCGACGACGCGCCTGCGCTCAGTTGAACACCGCCAGCGATCTGGCGGCTTCATAGTCCTCGTCGGAGAATTGCGGGACCGCCATCCGCATCCTCATCACCAACGCCAATCGCACGGCATCGGGTCGCCGGACGAACGACGATTTGAGGTTGTTGAGCATCCTGGTCACGACATCGATCGTCGGGACCGGGCGCAGGTAGCTGTCGTTCCAGGGGACCTGCTCCCCGACCAACTGTGCCAGCAGCGCTCGGCAGCCGTCACGGTCGAGCAGCCGAGCGTGGAACGGGTCGAAGAACCAGTCGGGATCCAGGGGATCGCCGACCAGGAAGTGCGCCGGCATCCCGACGCCATGGAGCGGTACATCGTGCTGTCGCCCCGCCTCGATCACGATCATCGACAAGGTGATCGGAATGCCACTCCCCTTCCGGACCACGAGGTCGAGACACGAGTTTCGCCAGTCGCCATAGTTGTCCCGGTCGCCAACCAGCCGTCCGGTGGTGATCAAGCCGATCACGCCGTCCCTCGTTGCCGCCCGGCACTTCCCGACCAACGCGTCGAGCACCGCGCGGGCGGCCTGGATATCGAGGCCTGGTTGCAGCACCGCGGACAGAGCCAACGCAACGTCGGTTAGGCCACCGGCGCCAGCCGACGGGTCCTGGGATCCGAGTTCGTCGATGAGCTCGGCGAAGCGCTGGACCGCAGCGAACCCGTCATGCCCGCCCAGATGATCGCCGGCGGGCGTCAACCGGCGATCCCGGCGCCGGGATCCCGCTTGCCGGCCGCCCGGTCATCGGCGAAGCGATCCAGCCACTCGGACATCTCCACCGAACCTTCTGCATCCGCCCACTGACGCGGGATCGCCTCGAAGTGATAATCGCCAAGGTCCCGCTCGGCGACGGACTCGTTCCTGCGTGCCAGCGCTGCTGCGATGGCCGGCGCCAGCCGCTCGGCCTTCGCAGCAGAGGTACCCACGTCTCGTTCGCCGAACTCGGGTAACACGTCCCGACCGAACAGCTCGAGCGCCTCCATGATGTGCTCGTGCCGGTTGCGTCCGGACTGCAACACGAAGATCACCTGATCGACCCCGGCCTCCTCGTAGCGGCGCAGATATTGGCGAGCCTGCTCGGGTGTTCCGATACAGCCACGCAGGCCCGTGCTGTCACCCGCTGCGACCTTGGCGCCGAGTTTCTGCTCACGCACCGCTTCGGCCACTGCGGCTGGATCGAAGCCCTGCCCCGACCGGCGCTGCTGGTACTCCGCCCAAACATCGGTCACCCCCGGCCGATGCACCCCGAACACGTAGTAGTGACCGAGGCTGTACCCGAAGAAGTTGGCGCCCTCCACGCCCCGTCGGATCGCCTCGTCCTCGTCGTGATGCACCATCATCGGACTCACACACGCCACCTGGGGGTTCACCGTCCAGCCGACGGGCACGCATTCCCTGACCAGCGTCTGTTCGTACTCGGTCACCCAGGTGCGCGCCTCCTCCGGATCGATGAACGCGAACGTCAGCGCACCCATGCCCTTGCTGGCAGCCAGCAGGATCGTCTCGCGCCGGCTGCACGCCACCCACAGCGGAGGATGCGGTTTCTGCATCGGCTTGGGAATCACGTTGCGCGGAGGCATCTGCACGAACTCGCCGTCGACCCCGGTGAACGGCGTCTCGACCATGCAGCGAAGCGAGGTCTCGAGCCCCTCCAGCCATGCTTCCCGTTTGAGGATCGGATCGACCTGGAACCCACCGAGCTCCGCCTCACTCGACGACTCCCCACTGCCGAACTCCACCCGCCCACCCGACAGCAAGTCGAGCATCGAGATCCGCTCCGCCACTCGAGCCGGGTGGTTGAAACGTGGCGCCGTGAGCACGACCCCGTGCCCGAGACGGATCCTCGTGGTGCGCTGGCTCACCGCCCCGAGGAACACCTCAGGCGCCGACGAGTGGCTGTACTCCTCCAAGAAGTGGTGCTCCACCTCCCACACGTACTGGAAACCGAGGCGGTCGGCGAGCTCCACCTGGTCGAGCGCGTCGGCGAGCAGCTGTCGCTCAGTGTCGGGCTGCCACGGCCGACCGATCTGGTGCTCGAAGAAGATCCCGAACTTCACCGGCACGATGTAAGCACACGAGTCTCCGCTGGCTTCGGCCGTACGCTGATCAACCCCCCACTTCTCGAACACTTTCGGAGGTCCAGTTGCAACGCCGCGCCGATCTGCGCAATGTGGCGATCGTCGCCCATGTCGACCATGGCAAGACGACACTCGTCGACCAGCTGCTGTGGCAGTCCGGCGCGTTCCGGGAGAACCAGGACGTCAACGAGCGGGTCATGGACTCGATGGACCTCGAACGGGAGAAGGGCATCACCATCCTGGCCAAGAACACGGCGGTGCAGCACGTCACGCCGGACGGCGAGGTGAAGATCAACATCGTCGACACGCCAGGCCATGCCGACTTCGGCGGTGAGGTCGAGCGGGCGCTGTCGATGGTCGACGGCGTGCTGCTGCTCGTCGACGCCTCAGAGGGTCCCCTCCCCCAGACCCGCTTCGTGCTGCGCAAGACGCTCGAAGCCCGCCTGCCCGTGATCCTCGTGGTCAACAAGGTCGACCGCCCCGACGCCCGCATCGCCCAAGTGGTGCACGACGTGGAGGAGCTGTTCCTCGACCTGGACGCCGAGGTGGAGCAACTCGGCTTCCCCATCGTCTACTGCGTGTCGCGAGAAGGCCGGGCCAGCATGGAACGACCGGAGGACGGGGCCGGGCTTCCAGAGGGCACGCTGAAGCCTCTGCTCGATCTGCTCGTGCACCACATCCCGGCGCCCGAGTACGACCCTGCGATGCCGCTGCAGGCGCTCGTCACGAACCTCGACGCCTCTCCCTATGTCGGCCGCCTGGCGCTGTGCCGGGTCCGCTCGGGCACGCTGCGCAAAGGCCAGCCGACGGCGTGGTGCCGCGCCGATGGCACCATCGAACGGGCTCGCATCACCGAGCTGTACGTCACCGACGCGCTCGAGCGGGTGCCGGCCGACGCTGCAGGGCCGGGTGAGATCGTTGCCGTCGCCGGCATCCCCCAGATCACGATCGGCGAGACGTTGGCCGATCCTGACGACCCCCGGCCGCTGCCCGTCATCACCATCGACGAGCCGAGCCTGTCGATGACGGTCGGGATCAACACATCTCCGCTTGCCGGCTTGGAGGGCAGGTCGATGACTGCCCGCCTGGTGAAGAACCGGCTCGACGCCGAGCTGGTCGGCAACGTCAGCATCCGGGTGTTGCCGACCGAGCGCCCGGACACGTGGGAAGTACAGGGCCGCGGTGAGTTGCAGCTGGCGGTGCTCGTGGAGATGATGCGACGAGAGGGCTTCGAGCTGACCGTCGGCAAGCCGCAGGTGCTGACGAAGGAGGTCGACGGCGCCGTGCACGAGCCTGTGGATCGCCTCACGGTCGATGTGCCAGAGGAGTTCGTCGGCGTGCTCACCCAGCTCCTCGCGCTGCGTAAAGGTGGCATGGAACAGATCGTCAACCACGGCACCGGCTGGGTACGCCTCGACTACCTGATCCCGGCGCGGGGCCTGATCGGCTTCCGCACCGAGCTGCTCACCGAGACGAGGGGTACGGCGCTGCTGCATCACGTGTTCGAGCGCTTCGCGCCGTGGGCGGGTGAGATCCGGGCACGCACCCGCGGGTCGCTGGTCGCCGATCGGGGCGGGCCGACCACCGGCTACGCCCTGATGTCGCTGCAGGACCGCGGCCAGCTGTTCGTCGGGCCCGGCACGGAGGTCTACCTCGGCATGGTTGTCGGCGAGAACGCCAGGGCCGACGACATGGACGTGAACCCGACGAAGGAGAAGAAGTTGACGAACGTGCGCTCGTCGACGGCTGACGCCTTCGAGAAGCTGATCCCGCCGCGCCTGTTGTCGCTCGAGCAGGCACTCGAGTTCATCGCAGAGGACGAGTGCGTCGAGGTGACACCGAAGTCCGTGCGCCTACGCAAGGCCGTGCTCGACCAGCACGAGCGCGGCCGTTCCGCAAAGCGGGCCAAAGCCGAACTCGCCAGCAACTGACCGTCACGGTTGCCGTGACGGTCTCGGTCTGTGCTCTGGTCAGGACGTGATCGGGGCGCAGTCGGATCCGGCCCGCCCGGTACCGTCGGCGGTCGGAGCGGGTCGGTGCAGGATGCCCCCCGTCGGGGTGATGGTGATGGTCGACCCGTCGACGACCGCCGAGCCGTCGACGATCAGGCTGAAGTCACCTGCATCCGCCGGCGGCCACACGAGCGTCACCTCGGGTCTGGCCACGGCGTTGGCCTGCGAATGACGGCCGACGCCGTCCACCACCAGCGCCGCGTCCGACATCACCGGCGACACGGCGAGCACGTGCACACCACGCTCCCCGACCGTCACCAAGTAGGCGAACCCGTACCGCTCGATCGTGCGCTCCAGGTCTGCGGGATCGACCGACTTGCTCATATCGCCAACGTACCCCCGGGCGACTGGGCGGTGGGGTGGGGAATCTTGAGTTGTTTGGTCAGCTTTCGGGAGTAGAGTGATCGGCGGAGCGGCGGCAGCTGCTCGTCACCCATCCGGTCGGCCCCAGAGGTCGTCAACGCAGCAAGAAGGAGACACCCCGTCATGGCCGTACGCCTCGGCGACACCGCACCCGACTTCACCGCTGAGACCACCGAGGGCACCGTCGACTTCCACGACTGGCTCGGCGACTCGTGGGGTGTGCTGTTCAGCCATCCCAAGGACTTCACGCCCGTCTGCACCACCGAGCTCGGCGCCGTTGCCAAGATCAAACCCGAGTTCGACAAGCGCAACGTGAAGGTGATCGGGCTGTCCGTCGACCCGCTCGACAGTCACGAGAAGTGGCTGCAGGACATCGAGGAGACCCAGGGCGCAACCGTCAACTTCCCGATGATCGGCGACCCGGACAAGAAGGTGGCCGACCTCTACGACATGATCCACCCAGCGGCCAGTGACACCGCAACCGTGCGTTCGGTCTTCGTGATCGGACCCGACAAGAAGATCAAGCTGACGCTCACCTACCCGGCCTCGACCGGGCGGAACTTCGACGAGATCCTGCGCGTGATCGACTCGTTGCAGCTCACGGCGTCCAAGAAGGTCGCAACGCCCGCAAACTGGAAGGACGGCGAGGACGTGATCATCGTGCCGGCCGTGTCCAACGAAGAGGCCAAGGAACTGTTCCCCGACGGCTGGGACGAGCAGAAGCCCTACCTACGGCTCGTCAAGCAGCCCGCGAACTGAATCAGGAGGGCGTGGCCGATTCGCGTTCGGACAGCGCCACCAGATCATCGACGACAATCCGCCATCCCTCGCCGAGCGTGATGGCGGCCCGATCGTCGCCGTCGCCCGTCATCCGCTGGCGGGCGTAGCGGACCAGGCCGAGCACCATCACGTCCCCAACGCCCTCTGCCAGCTCGGCGAGCTCGGCGAGGATCTGGCGTACGGTTGGCTCGTCGCCGTCCATGGCGGCGGCGCCCGCTCCGGCCAGCACGGCGATCGTCGTGTCGAAGTAGGAGGGACCGTGCAGCTTGCGGGCGGCGGCGGAATCTTCGGCGGCGCCCCCAGCATCTCCGGTCAACGCCCGCGCCAGTGCTTGCACGGAGCGGCCGAACGGCAGGCCGGCCACGTCGAGCCCCTCCAGCGTGGCCAGTGCCTCGTCGGCTCTGCCCGACTGGCACTGCGCCAGCGACTGCATCACCAACAGCTCCGACTCGTCGGCCCCCGACTGGCGGCGTTGCTCCAACGCCCGGTCGGCGAGCGTCAGCGCCTTGGCCGCATCGCCGGTGTGCATCGCCACGCCGACGGCGGCCTGTAGCGCCAGTCCGCCGTCGCCGATAGCCTCTGCCAGCGAGATCGATTCCTCGACGCCCCGGTCGGCTTCGGCCGTCTTGCCGAGCGCGATCCGGATCCGGTTCAGCGGGGCCATGGCCTGGATGGTGCCGAACGGATCCTCCAGCTTGCGGAATCCGGCAACGGCCCGCTCTGCGATCGGTTCGGCCTCGGCGACGCGTCCTGTCCACAAACGCACGTTGGCGATGAGCGTCTGCATCATCATCGAGGCCCAGCGGTCACCCCACCCGCGCACCTCGAGCCGGACGTCCTCGGCGAGCTGTTCGGCGTCTTCGAACCGTCGCTGGAAGTAGCGCACCC
>JACDHN010000104.1 GCA_013821025.1 Acidimicrobiia bacterium
TCGTGAACGTCAGCCGTGACACGGCGTCGTCGCGAGCCGCCTCGTCGAGCTTGCCGGCACCGACGCCGCGGTCGAGCGACTTGAGCACGCGGGCCCTGCCCCGCTCGGCGGCTTCGGCGTCGGACTCACAGGCGACGACGTCAATGCCGTTGCGGGCGCACACCTCGGCGATGCCAGAGCCCATCAGCCCGACACCGACCACCCCGACTCGCTCGATCGTGTCCACGGCCCGCATCGTACTGAGACGTGGGTGCACGCCGGTCGTGGCGGCTGGCGCTGTTCGGGGCCCCGTGACCTCGGCGGGTGTGAGGATGACGATGGGCAGCGTTCGGCGGGCGCTGCGCTGGTAGTGCTCGATGGGGGCGGGCGCCGCGTGAGGAGCGGCATGCGCCGCGCCAGGTCTCCCAGCAGAACGGGCACCCGGCTCCCTGCGGGAGCTCGGCATTCGATGGCTGCAAACCGCGACGACTTCACGGCTAGGCGGTGGCGGGCCGATCGGACCGCTCGAAGACCTCGGGCTGCCCGCGGTCGGCGAGCCTGGCGTCCAGCTCGTATCGACGGTCGCGCTCCCGCCGAGCGATCGCATCTGCAGGTTCGCCAGTCCGGGTTCGCCCGGTCATTTTCGAGCTGCGGACCCCCGAGTGGAACTTGCGGTGCCCATCGGTCGGAGGGTCGTGATGTCGCACAACACAGGTCCCTGGTCGAGCCGGGCGCCCATCGGTACGGACGTCCGATCGAGTTCAAGCCCGATGGTTATCCCCTTGACTCAACCACCGCGGACGCCCATGATCACGGTATGTCCTGGGTGGCGTCGTGAAGGCTACGAGGGCACCGAAATCGATCCTGGTGGCCCACAGCGGCGCAAGGGTTGCAGGGGGCGCGCCACCGGCGAACGCTCCTCTTGACGTCATCGACCGCCAGGACCTCACAACCCGCGAGCGGGACTTTCTCCGGTTCGTCGGGTCCTTGGGTGCCCCGTTGAGCGACGCCCGGGCGCTCGAACTCTTCCATATGTCGGTCGCCAACCTGATCGTGGAGCTGCAGCAGGCCGGGCTAGAGGTGCCGGCGGAGCTCCTTGAACGCGCCGGACCCACCGAGGTCGCCGACGTGCTGGAGCCGCTCGATGCCGTGCCGTTGTTCGAGCAGATCATCCCTCAGCGCCGATCGGCGCCTCGTTCCAGTTTCCTGACCACTGGGCTGGCGCCAAGCTCGACCACCGGAATCAGCGTCTGATCATCGCCGTCTCCGACACCGCCGGAGCCCAGAAGGTCAAGGTGGCGGTCAGCGCAGAATCCGACGTTGACGTCCGGGTCGTCTCGCACACATTGGACGAGATCCGCGCTGACATCGAAGCCGTGTCGCTGGCGCTCGGCCTTGGGGGCGATTCGCTGGATGAGGCCGACCTCACCGCTTACCAGCGACACATCGTCGTGGCGGATGACTTCGACTCGAACGGCATGGTCGTCACGATCGACCCCCGCGCGGGCGACGTCTCCACGATAATGTCAAGGATCCGGTCACTGGTCACCGTGCCGACGGACATCCGCGTGGAGTCGATGGACCTCTCACTCGACTGCAACCCACTCGCGTGTGGCCTGCCGCTGCGGGGCGGTATCAAAGTAACAACGATCGGGTGCACCTACGGCTTCATCATGTGGCAGGGCGGATCTACCAAACGCGCCTCAACAGCCGGCCACTGCGACGACGACAGCTACCGGGGACACAATGGCGACCGTGTCGGCCAGCGGGTGTGGGAGTCGACCTCCTCGCAAGGGATAGACGTGGAACTCGTCAGCATCGAGAATCCGGGCTACTGGCGGCCTGGCCCGATCTTCTACACGGATGGTGTTGACGACTACGAGGTGAGTGGAACCGTCAGCCAGAGTGCCGCTGCCTACGACACCTACCTCTGTCACACCGGCCAGAAGTTGTACGACGACACCGGCTCGGCGCAGTCGTGCGGTCGGCTCACCGCCAAGTACGCCACCTTCTTCCGCAACGAGAACTCACTGGGCAAGATCGAACCGTGTCAAACGCTCGGCGGTGACAGCGGTGGGCCCGTCTGGAACGTTGCCGGTGAAGCGTTTGGCTTTCACAAGGGCGGCGGATCCGGCGACTGCTACTTCAGTTGGGCCAGCCTCACCGAAGAACACTCAGGCTGGCGCCCATGGGTGTCCGGGGGCAAGTAGGTGTACTGCAAGCGCAGGCTCGCCTTCCGGACAGACGCAGGTCACTCGAGCGGGTACCGACGGCTCGTGGCAATTGGGTCGACCATCCTCCTCGCAGCGACGCTCCCGGCGTGCGGACAGCGCAACGGCGTCGGAGAGGAAGCCACGCCGGGTGACACGACACCCGCATCGGCTGCGGCCTCCAACTCTGAACCATCAGATCCGGCAGCCACGCGTCCATCCGCGCCACAGCCGTCCCAGCCCACCGACCCTGGCCCACTGCTCGTACTGCCCCCTGACCTGGCAGGCGGCGGCCTCAGCGCCGTGGTTCGCGGAAGGCTCGTCTTTCGCGGCGCGTGCGCCTACATCAACACTCCGTGGAATCGCGAGCCGCGATTGGATCGCATCGTGTGGCCAAGGGGCACAGCGTGGCAGGAGCAGTCGCGTGCTGTGATCCTGCGAAATGGCGACGTTCTGCGCGACGGCGACGATTTCTACGCGGCTGGGGGATTCGTCAGCGATCGGGAACTCGCATTTTACCTCGGTGATGAGCTCGCAGCGCGAGCCTTCGAGTGTGACGAGGCGCGCGGAACCCATCTGGTCCACGACGATCTCGCCACCTGGGGTGACCCCCCCGCTGCGGAATCTGATGGCGCCGTTGCACCCTTGCTCGTCCTACCGGCAGAGGTGAAGGGCGAGCTTATCTCGCTCGTGCAGGGCCGATTGGTGTTCGGAAGGACGTGCGTCTATCTCCGCATCTCGAACAACGGCAGAAAGGAGCTACATCGGGTCGTATGGCCCACCGGCACGACCTGGCGGGAGCACCCCCCGGCCGTGGTGCTTCCCAATGGTGAGGTACTGAAGGACGGCGACAGTTTGAACGCGGCGGGAGGTTTCGTGTGGGACTTTGCGCTGAACAGGTACGTCGGCGACGATCTCGGTACGAGAGGTCGCCGCGAATGTGCCGACGCCGAGGGAACCGATGTCCTGAATAGCGATCCCACGACATGGCCGGATTAACCGCATCCCTACCACGGACGCAGGCTGGTTCGTGAGAGGCGGAACCTGAGATCGGCTTTATGACGGCCACCGACGACGGAGCGTTACTGGGTGACCGTACAGGTCAGCTCTTCATCGCTCACGGGTCGACGATCATCGAGGTCGCCGGCGGAGACGCTCGACCCGGCACGCAACTGACAACTGACCACCTGTTCCAGTGTTGGTGCCTGACGAAGCCGCTGCTGGCACTCGCCGCCCACGAGCTGCACGCCCGGCACGACGTCGACCTCACCGAGTCGCTCCGAGTGGTTGGCAGGTGGTTTCCTGGCATGACCGATGCGACCGGGACGTTCCTCGACGCGTTGTGTCATGACGCCGGCCTCGTGGAGCCGAAGGCGTCGCAGTTTGTGTTCTCATCTCCGGCGGCCAGACCGTCGTTGCTCGACAAGATCGGTGTCACGGCGCCGTTGGCGGCGTACAGCGAGCTGAGCGCCTGGCTGCTCGTGCAATGGCTGATCGAGCAGTCAACCCACGAGGCGGCCGATCTGCTGATCAGCGCGATGATGCTCGAACCCCTCGTCCTCGACGACTCGATCCACCTCACGATGGACAGGCACACCTACCGCAGCGAGCGCGACAGGATCGCCACCTACTCGTCGGAGCGGCGGGGCGCTGCCATCCCATGGCTCCACGACACGACCGAGTCGTTCGCCACGCTCTGCTCGCCTTGTCTTGGCGGTTACGTGACCGCTGGTGCCATCGGTCGACTGTTCATGCCCTGTTGAGGCTGCATGAGGACGGGGCGTCACCGTTGCTGATAGGTCAGGAGGCCCTCACCAGCAGTCTCGAGTATCGCCGAGGGCTGGAGCACGACGCCGTCTTGGACAGAGACTGCGACTTCAGCGCCGGCTTCACCGTTGGCCTGAGCCACCACGGGTTCGGCCACCGGGTGTCGCAAAAGTGCGTTCGGGTACGTCGGCTGGCTCGGCGCATCGTTCGTGCTCGCAGACCCCGAGTTCGATCTCGTCGTCGCCCGGATTTGCCCACGGATCCAGACCGACTTCGTCGCCGTCTCCAACGAGCGCGGTCAGTTCCTTGACGACCTCTATGCGGAGTTGATCGCACTCGTCGGGTGCTTCGACTCGTGCACGGTGAACTGGACGGCAACAGGTGCCAGGTCCTCGGTTACCCGAGGTGAGATGTTCGTCAACGGGGTTGGGTTCCTCCAACCCGATCCGTTCGATTCGCCCGACCTCGCGATCTCGATGGCTGCCGTCGACCTCTGGCGTTACCGACTCGGCGCGTCAGGCCTCTTCGAATCCCGAGAAGCGCGACCGCGGCGCCGACCTGAAACGGCCGGCGAGAGCGTTCGTCGAGGCCCTTGGTGCCGAAGGGTGGAGCATCGGGTGAACCGCCCGATGAGCCCCGTGCGCCGACCTTGCAGCGGAGCGCGAGACTCGAGCGGACGGCACGCGCACCGAGGTCGGAAGGAGAGCCATGACAGATCCACAGCTGGCGCAGGACCGGGGGCCAACCGACGTGCCGATGCTCGACGAGACGATCGGCGCCAACCTCGCCCGAACCGTTGCCGAGCACGGTGACAACGAAGCCCTCGTGTCGCGGCACCAGGGGATTCGCTGGACGTACCGGGAGTTCGCCGCCCGCGTGACCGACCTGGCATCGGGTCTGATCGGGTTGGGGCTGGAACCGGGTGACCGGGTGGGGTTGTGGAGCCCGAACTACGCCGAGTGGACGCTCGTGCAGTACGCCACGGCCGAGATCGGCGTCGTGCTGGTGAACATCAACCCGGCCTACCGCACGCACGAGCTCGCCTACGCGCTCAACCAGTCGGGCTGCAAGGTGCTGTTCGCCGCCCCGTCGTTCAAGACGTCGGACTACATCGACATGGTCGAGCAGGTGCAGCCCGAGTGCCCGCGCCTGGAGCGGGCAGTGTTCTTCTGGGAGGACGATTGGGACGAGATCGTCGCCGGGTCACCCGCGGTCGACGAAGCGGCCGTCGCCGAGCGTCGGACCGGTCTGCGACCCGACGAACCGATCAACATCCAGTACACGTCGGGCACGACCGGGTTCCCGAAGGGTGCCACGCTGTCGCACCGCAACATTCTGAACAACGGCTTCTTCACCACCGAGTTGCAGCGCATCGGTCCCGGCGACCGGGTGTGCATTCCCGTGCCCTTCTACCACTGCTTCGGCATGGTGATGGGCAACCTCGGCTGCACCACCCACGGGGCGACGATGGTGATCCCGTCGGACGCCTTCGACCCTGTTCACGTGCTCGACACGGTGCAAGCCGAGCGTTGCACGGCGCTGTACGGCGTGCCGACCATGTTCATCGCCGAGCTCGGGCTGCCCGAGTTCGCTGCCTACGACCTCACCAGCCTGCGCACCGGCGTGATGGCCGGCTCGCCGTGCCCGGTGGAGGTGATGAAGGCATGCGTCGACGAGATGCACATGGAGGACGTGACGATCTGTTACGGCATGACCGAGACGTCGCCGGTGTCCACACAGACGCTGCCCGACGACTCGCTGCATCACCGCACGGCGACCGTCGGGCGTGCCCATCCGCATGTCGAGATCCGCGTCGCCGCTCCGGAGACCGGCGAGACACTCGCCCGCGGCGAGACCGGCGAGTTCTGCACCCGCGGCTACTCGGTGATGTCGGGCTACTGGGACGACGACGAGCGCACGGCCGAGGCGATCGACAGCGACGGCTGGATGCACACCGGTGACCTCGCCGTCATGGCCGACGACGGCTACGTCAACATCGTCGGGCGGATCAAGGACATGGTCATTCGGGGTGGTGAGAACGTGTACCCACGAGAGATCGAGGAGTTCCTGTACTCCCATCCCGACATCGAAGACGTGCAGGTGATCGGAGTGCCCGACGAGCGTTACGGCGAGGAGCTGATGGCGTGGGTCAAACTGCGCCTCGGCGCCGACGTGACCGACCACGACCTGCGGGACTTCTGCCAGGGCAAGATCGCCCACTTCAAGGTGCCGCGCTACTTCAAGTTCGTTGATGAGTTCCCGCTCACCGTCACCGGCAAGGTGCAGAAGTTCAAGATGCGCGATCAAGCCGTCGAAGACCTCCGTTCTGAAAGCGTCAGATAGGGGGTGGGCGGTGGGTGCGGTACCAGTCGATGAGGGCGGAGGTCGACGGGTCGTGCGTGGCCGCAGCACTGGTGGCGATGCCGGTGAGCTCGGGCGTGATGGTGTTGGCCAGCTCCTTTCCCAGCTCGACGCCCCACTGGTCGAAGCTGTCGATGTCCCACACCACGCCCTGAACGAACACGATGTGCTCGTACATGGCGATCAGCTGACCGAGCACTGCCGGCGTCAAGACGGGCGCCGTGATGGTGGTGCTCGGGCGATTGCCGTCGAAGCGGCGGTGCGGCTCAGCGTCGTTCTCTCGCCCGAACGCCAGTGCCTCCGCCTGGGCGATCATGTTGGCGATCAGCAGGTCGTGGTGGTCGACGAGCCCGTGGTGCGGGATGGCGAAGCCGATGAAGTCGACCGGCACGATGGGGGTGCCCTGGTGTAGCAACTGGTAGAACGCATGCTGGCCGTTCGTCCCCGGCTCGCCCCACACGATCGGACCGGTCGGCGTCGTGACGCGGGTGCCGTCGAGGCGCACCGACTTGCCGTTCGACTCCATGTCGAGCTGCTGCAGGTAGGCCGGGAAGCGGGCCAGCTCCTGGGCGTACGGCAGGACGGCTTTTGTCTCGGCGCCCAGCACATTGCCGTTCCACAGCCCTATCAGGGCCAGCAACACGGGTACGTTCTCGGTGTTCGGCGCGGTGCGGAAGTGCTCGTCGATGACTCGGAAGCCGTGCAGGAACTCGTCGAACCCGTCTGGTCCGATGGCGACCATCAGCGCCAGGCCGATGGCCGACCCGACCGAGTACCGGCCACCGACCCAGTCCCAGAACCCGAACATGTTCTCGGTGTCGATGCCGAACTCGCCCACCTCGACGGCGTTCGTGCTCACGGCGACGAAGTGATCGGCGACGGCGTCATCGCCGAGTGCGCCCACGAGCCAAGCCCTGGCTGTCGTGGCGTTCGTGATCGTCTCGATGGTCGTGAACGTCTTCGACGCCACGATGAAGAGCGTCTCGGCCGGGTCGAGCCCGTCGAGGGCGGCGGTGATGTCGGCACCGTCGATGTTGGACACGAACCGGCATTCGATGTCGGGGTGCGCGTAGGCGCGCAGCGCCCGCTCGGCCATCTCAGGCCCGAGGTGGGAGCCCCCGATGCCGATGTTGATCACGGTGCGGATGCGCTCGCCCGTCGCGCCGAGCCAGTCCCCGCTGCGCACCCGGTCGGCGAACGCCGCCATCCTTGAGAGCACCTCGTGAACATCGGCCACGACGTCTTGCCCGTCGACGATCAGCTCCGTCCCGAGTGGCGCCCGCAGGGCCGTGTGCAGCACGGCTCTGTCCTCGGTGACGTTGATGTGTTCACCGGTGAACATCGCCTCCCGGCGGGCGTCGAGCCCGGCAGCGTCGGCCAGCGCCACGAGAGCGGCGACGATCTCGTCGGTGATGCGTTGCTTCGAGAAGTCGACGCGCAGATCGGCCACCTCCAATCGGTACCGCGTCGCCCGTTCGGGATCCTCTGCGAACAGTTGCCGCAGGTGAGCCACGCCGGCCAGTTCGTCGAGGCGCACCCATGCCTCGGTCAGCGCGTCGGGATCCATCGAGCCGACGCTACTGGGGCAGCAGTGAGCCGGCCGGCGCCTCTGGAATCTGACCATACCGACACCGCTGTCAGCCGTTGGCTCGTTGTGGGTGCGGTTCGTTGAAGTGGATGGCCCAGCGGTCGAGGCGTTCACCTATCGGGTGCGTGTACCTGCCTGACGGTTCGGGTGGTGGGCTGGTGGGTTTGGCCGGGTCGGCGGCGG
>JACDHN010000367.1 GCA_013821025.1 Acidimicrobiia bacterium
CGCGGTCGATGTTGCACCGAGCGCCGTTCTTGCATTGGTCGGCGATCCGGGAGGAAGGAACGAGAGTGAGGTCGTGGTCGATCTAGCGTTGTTGCCGACGATCGGTCGGCGGTCCGTTGTGAGCGATTCGTGAGCGGCTGAACCCTGGGAGTGCCGCTGACCTGCGGTTATGTGGTGGAGCTGGGGGGAATCGAACCCCCGTCCATCAGCCCGTGGACGAACCAGCTACGACCATTCCCGGCACGGAGACTGACGCTGTCTCACCGGCGGGTCGGATGGTCAGTCGCTGTGGAGCTCATGACCAGCGCTCGGTCTTTCCCGGGTGTCATCCGTCTTTCCGGCTGCCAGCGGTCTTTCTCGCCGTCATCCCCCGCTTCTGTTGCCGGGCTGCGGTGGATCGGCCCCGTGCGGCATTGCTGCTCACTGTGACTCTCTGATCACCTGATTGGATCAGGCGGCGAGAGCGAACTGCTCATCGGCAATTCTTGTTGGTGCCCCGTTTAGCGAGTCTGAGCAACTCGGGTCGCCGACTCGGCCATCGCTACTGACGTCGAAACCTGTCAGCCCCGTGACGTTGTCTTCGCCCATTGTAACGGGAACCATGGGAACCAGTGGGCGGTGAGTCGCGTCGAAGCGGGCATGGGAGACTTCGCGCCATGAGGCGCAGTCGGGTTGCACTCGTCGTCGCGGCGCTCGTCGCCGTGGGCTGCGGGTCGGGCGACGAGGTCTCGAACGTCTCGTCCGAGGACATCCCCGCCGACTCCACGCCGCCAACGCGAGCGACCGACCCGACCAACCCTGCGCCGCCGACGACCGCCCCGACCAACCCTGCGCCGCCGACGACTGGCCCTGTGCCGCCGACGAGCGGTGGCTCCGACACGGTGCCGACGCCGGGGACGGCGAGCCCGAGCCCCCCTCCGCCCAGCACGCCGGACACGGTCGACGTGGCGGTGCCCGACGACTGCGTCAACCTCCCCGGGGAGGCGCCGGCCATCATCGTCGCCGACAGCAACGGCGTCGTGTACCAAGTGGGCGTCGGCGGCACGCAGATCATCGCCGATAGTGAAGACCTGCCGGCCACCGTCGACGCTGCCTGGCGGGCCAAGGGCGGGGCGCTGTGGGTCGGCCTCCACGCTGCGTCGGACCGCCCGGCGAGCGTTGGCCGTCTCGACGCCGGCAAGTTCGTGGAGATCGCCTCGGGAAACGTCAACGTGCAGCATGTCGGCACTGTGGACGGCGTGCCGGTAGCGCTGTGGTTCGACTACGGGTCGACGCTGGGTTCCGGGTCGGCGAGGGGCCGGGTCGTCATCGAGGATGCCGACGGCAACCAGACCGAGGTGGCTGCAGGTCGGGATGGCGACTTCCGGATCGCCACGGGCGGGATCGGCGGCAACGCCGTCGCGCTCACCGAGGAGAGCCTCGACGCCGAGCGTTTTCGTTACCTCGACATCGACGGCCAGCCCGTCACCGACTGGTACAACCCGGTGCAGAACGAGGCCAGTGGCGAGCCACCGTCGTACCGGTTGGCGACGCCCTCACCCGACGGCTCGATGATGAGCTGGGCCGAGGGACCCGAGTACGACATCGACACCGGTGAGTTGCGAGGCGACTGGCAGCTCGTGGTGGCCTCCACGGAGGACGGCACGGAGACGTTCCGTCAGCAGGTCGCGCAGCCCGAGGACTACGTCACGACGGGCGACTTCGACGGGCGCTGGTTCCTCATGTCGTTCACGTCCGGCACGGTGCTCGTCGACACCACGAAGGTGGGCGATCAGGCGGTGACGGTGCCGTGCATCCCGCTCGGGTCGGCCACGCTCGATCGAGCAGGTGGCGGGGGAGGGGATCCGCCGCCGACCACCACGACATCGACGACGACACCTGAAACCGAACCGCCATCACCGCCGGGCACACCTGGCTCCACTGGGCCCGGCGGAGGTGGCGTCGATCCCTGATCGAATCGTGGCCTCGACGGGACGCGGGTCACGAGCGGCCGTCGGCCACGTCGATGCCGTGCTCGGTCACCATGCCGTCGCGGATCCAGTAGGAGCGGATCTCCGGCGCCGCCCTCTTGAGCCCGACGATCACGTAGTGCCACGTTGGGTCGGGGGCCTGAGCGACATCGGTCGGGCTCGGGTACGGCTCGGAGTGGGTGTGGCTGTGCACCACGCCGATGATCTCCCACCCCTGGTCTTCGGCGTGGCGCCCTGCCTTCAGATGGTCCAGCGGTTCCACGGTGTACACCCGCGCCGACTGCTCGGCGTTGACGCAACGGTAGAAGTGCTCGGCCGTGTCCGTTCCTGGTGGGCCGGCGAGCAGCCCGCAGCCCTCGAGCGGGTAGGCGGCGTACGCCATCGCCACCAGTTCGTCGAATGCCTGACGGGTGATCTGCAGCACGCCAGAACCCTAGGACGGCCGATCGGCTCCAAGGAGGTGGAGATAGCCTGCAACGTCCGATGGCATCCGACGGCACGAAGCTGATCGCCGGCAACCGGCGGGCCTGGCGTGACTACGACGTTCTGGAGCACTTCGAGGCCGGCGTCGTGCTGGTCGGCAGCGAGGTCAAGAGCCTGCGTGAAGGTCATGTGCAGCTCGCCGACGCGTTCGCCAGGATGCGCAACGGCGAGCTGTGGCTGGAGGGCGTGCACATCGCTCCGTATCAGTTCGCCCACGGCGTCGGCTCCCACGACCCCGACCGGCCCCGCAAGCTGCTGATGCACCGGACCGAGCTGGAACGCCTCGACGCCCGGCTGGCCCAGGAGCGCCTGGCGCTCGTGCCGTTGCGGATGTACTTCAAGGCCGGACGCGCCAAGGTGGAGCTGGCGCTGGCCCACGGCCGCCAGAAGGCTGACAAGCGCCAGGCGCTGGCCGAGCGGGACGCCGAGCACGAGATGCGCCGGGCCATCGGGCGCCAGGCCAAGGGAATGGAATGACGCGAAGAGCCTGAGTCGGCGCCCGGTCAGCCAGAGGTCGCGCCCAGCTTTCAGCGCTCGTCAGTCGTCTCCGTCCCCCGC
>JACDHN010000368.1 GCA_013821025.1 Acidimicrobiia bacterium
GCGAACAACAGGAGCGCTCCGGCGACGACGCCGGCGAGGGCGATCATGACGCCGAGGATCGTCCAGGTCTTGCGCTTCGGGTCACTCATCGATGCTCCTCAACCGTCGCGCCAACACTTCCACAGATTCATCCGGCTGCACCGCGGCGACCCGCACGTATTCGAATCCCGCTGCACCGTAGAACTCGCCGGGGCTCACGAGCGCTCCACCGTCGGCGGCCAGGCGCTCGGCGAACGCCCAAGCATCACCCACTCGGAACCAGAGATAGAACCCACCATCCGGTAAGGAAATATCACACCCGGACCAATCACGGAGCACTTCGGCGAGCCGGGCCAGCCGGCGGCGGTAACGACGGCGCTGCTCATCGACGTGCACGTCATCGTCGAGCGCCGCAACGCCGGCAGCCTGAACTGGTCCGGGCACCATCATCCCGACGTGCTTGCGCACCTCCTGCAGATAGCCGACGATGTCGGCGTCACCGGCGTAGAAGCCGACCCGCACACCGGCCAGGTTCGATCGCTTCGACAGCGAATGGACCGCGATCACATTGTCAGTACCCCCGACGAGAACCGTTCGCGGGGCGCCCGACCACGTGAACTCGGCGTAGCACTCGTCGCTGGCAACGAGTACGTCATGGGCTCGACCCCATTCGGCCACTGCGTCGAGGTCGTCGAGGGCGCCCGTCGGATTGGAGGGCGAGTTGGACCACAGCACCAGCGCCCTCGCCGCGTCATCGGGATCGATGCTGTCGAGATCCAGCGCCCCAGAGGATCGGCACGAGACGGCCACCGGACGGCAGCCGGCCAGCGTGGCGCCCATAGCGTACGTGGGATACGAGATTGCGGGGTAGAGCACCGTGTCACGGTCGGGTCGGCGTAGCCGGAGCCACTGGGGCAGCGTGCCGACGAACTCCTTCGTGCCGATCACGGCCCCGATCTGCGTGGCCGGGACTTCGACTCCGAAGCGCCGGTGCATCCATCGGCTTGCCGAGTTGCGCAGGGCGGCGCTGCCGATGCTCGGCGGGTAGCCACGCTCGCTCCCTGAGTGGGACAGGGCTGCCACGACGGCATCGATCGGGGCGTCCACGGGGGTCCCAATCGACAGGTCGATGATCCCTTCGTCGAACCGTTCAGCCAGCGGATGGAGCCGGTCGAGCCGATCGTACGGGTACGGCGGAGGAACGAATCCGCCCGTCACACGACCAAGAACTCCACGAGCCGGCCGACGGACGCCTCCGACAGGCGGGCCTGCACGCGCATCCCGTCGTCGTCCGCCTCGTTCGAGACCACGTCGCCCTCTCGGTGGATCGAGGCCAGCACGTCGCCGCGGGCATACGGCACAAAGAGCTCGTACAGGCGAGTGTGGACCCGGAGCCGCTCGGTCAGCAACTCGAGGAACGTGTCGATGCCGTCGCCCGTCGTGGCGCTGATGGCCACCGAGCCTTCGTGCTCCGCGACCAGTTCGCCGGCCACGTCGGGCGCCAGGTCCGATTTGTTGAACACCAACACCTCGGGAACCCGGTCGGCGCCGATCTCGGTGAGCACCTCGCGCACGGCGGCCATCTGGCCGGGCGGGTCGGGCGCCGATGCGTCGACGATGTGCACCAGGTGATCGGCCCTCGATGCCACCTCGAGTGTGCTTTGGAACGCTTCGATCAGACCGTGGGGCAACCGGCGCACGAACCCAACTGTGTCCGTCAGCAGCACCGGCTCGCCGCCAGGTAGCTCGAGTCGCCTCGTTGTCGGATCGAGCGTTGCGAACAATCGGTTCTCGGTGAGGACGCCCGACTCCGTCAGCACGTTGAGCAGCGTCGACTTCCCGGCGTTCGTGTAGCCGACGATCGTCACGTCGCTGAGCCCGCTGCGCTCGCGGCTGCGCCGCTGCAGATTCCGTGTGTGCGACAGATCGGAGAGGTCGCTCTCCAGCTTCGTGATGCGGCGCATGATGCGACGCCGATCGACCTCGATGCGCGTCTCACCGCCACCGAACCGGGTGCCGAACCCGCCACGCTGCTGGTCGAGATTGGCCGTCGCGCCCCTCCGCAGCCGCGGCAGCCTGTAGCGCAGGAGCGCCAACTCCACCTGCACCCGACCCTCGAGCGTGTTGGCGTTCTGGGCGAAGATGTCGAGGATCACGGCGGTGCGGTCGATGGCCGTCCGCCCGAGCAGTTTCTCCAGGTTGTACTGCTGGGCCGGCGACAGCTCGTTGTCGAACACGACGGTGTCGGCGTCCACGGCCAGGCACAGGTCGCGCAGCTCCTCAGCCTTGCCCTTGCCCAGGTACCACGTGTGATCGGGCGCCTCCCGGCGCTGGGTCATGCGGCCCAACTCATCGGCTCCGGCCGTGTCGACGAGCAGCCGCAGCTCGTCGAGGCTGGCATCGGTCTCGGTATCGCTCACTCCCGGCAGGCTGACACCCACGAGCACGATGCGCTCCCGGATGGAGCGGTCGATGAGGGTGGCGCCGAGGGCTTCGCTGTAGGGGGAGTTCATGGTTGCGGGACCTCGACGGTGGCGACGTACGTACTGGGTCCTGAAAGCAAGGCTCGTCCCGGCGTCGGTCGATCGAGCGTCACCCTGGCAGTTCCCCCGTCCATGTGCACGTCGATTTCGCCGACGTCACCGTTCACGAGGCCCCATCGCCGGGCGGCCACGGCGGCGGCAACGGCACCGGTACCACACGCCGCCGTGATGCCGGCACCCCGCTCGTGGACGCGCATCGTGATGGCGTGCGGCTCCGGCCCTGGCTCGACGATCTCGAGGTTGATGCCAGGTACCTTTCGTCCGAGCGCCAGCAGGTCCACGGCGCGGACGTCGTCGACGCCGACCACCGTGTGCGCGTTGCCGAGCCCGACGTGGGCCACGGGCCTGTCCGGATGCGTCCCGAGCTGCGACCAGCCGTCCGGTTCCGCCAACTCTTCCACCTCACCCATGTCGACGGTGGCGTGGACGACATCGGGGTCGTCCGTGGCGCACAGTGTCACCAGCCGGTCTCCGGCGTCTGTGGCG